>CAZPZK010000042.1:0-3950 GCA_964591095.1 uncultured Moraxellaceae bacterium
GCCGGATTCCCCTCCTCTTGAAGCAGGCGCAATCCCTGGTCGAACAGGCGCAACTTCATGCTCCGAAGAAAAAGACTTCCGCCCGTGTCGAAAAAGCGCGGAAACCGCCCAAGGAAACCCCGCCGGAACTGCTGGACATGCTCGAACGGCTTGCCGCAATGGTGCAGGAAGGCCATGTCCTTGACGCGGAAAAACTGTTGAAGGAGGCGCTGGCTCTCGCCAAGGGCCAAAAAATCAAGAATGCCCGCCTGAATGAACTGGCCGACGAAGTCTACAAGCTCAAGGATTGGGCCAAATTCGCCATCCTGCCGAAAAAGGAAGCGATGGTGGCGCGCATGACCACCTTGGCCGAGGAAGCCCTGAGTGACCCCGAAGCGCGCATGGAAGCCATCAAATCCCTGCAAGCCGAATGGAACGCGCTCGGCAAGATGAATACCGAGGCTGAACGCCAGCTCTGGAAGCAATTCCAGGATCTCGGCCAGAAGGCCTGGGAGCCGGTCAAGCAATTTCTCGACGAACAGCGCGCGCGTGAAGATGCCAATGCCGCGCGTCGTGAAGCGCTTTGCGCCGAACTGGAGGAATATCAGGCCAATATGCCGGCCGATGTCAACTGGCAACGCCATATCACCATCCTCCGTACCGCGCGGGAAGAGTGGCAGCGGCACCACCCGGTCAGCTCCAAGGTCCATAAAGCTTTGCAAGCGCGTTTTTCGAGTGTAATCAATGCATTGGAAGCGCGTCTGCATACGGAATATGAACATCAGGAAAGCCGCAAGAAAGCCCTCATCGCTCAAGCCGCCGAACTGTTGGACGCCGAGGATATCCGCGCCGCCTGCGAATCGGCGAAAAGCCTGCAGCAGGCTTGGAAAGAGACCGGCTCCTGCGGGCATGCCCGCGACCAGAAGTTGTGGGAAGAATTCCGGCAGCACTGCGATGCGATCTTTGCCCGCCGCGAAGAAGCCAAGGTCAAGCAAAAGAACGAGGAGCAGGATCTGGTTGACCAAGCCGGGCAACTGCTGGACCAGATTGAAGCGGTGATGGCTACCGACGACAGCGCCGATCTCGCGCAAAGCCTGATCGAGGCGTTCGAGTCGCTGACGTTGGTGATGGCGCGCGAAAGCCAGACCGCCCTGCGCAACCGACTCGCCGATATCCGCCAGCGTCTGCAGGTGCAGCAGCAAGCGCTCCGTCAGGCAGACTTCCGCGCCGATGTCAATCAGTTGGCGGAGTGCATGAATCTTTGCCTGGCCGTGGAACAGGCTCTGATCGCCGGGCAACCTTCGGATGACGCACAAGCCGGTTGGAATCCTGATAACCTGCCCCCCAGCTTTGCGGAAGAACTGCTGAAGCGCTGGGAACACCTGCCGCGAACGCTCGAATTGGAACCCTCACAACAGTCCGGTCTTTTTTCGCAACATTGCCTGTTGCTGGAAATCCTGCTGGATCTGCCCAGCCCCGCCGAAGAACAGGACCTGCGGGTTTCAAGGCAAATGGCCTTGTTCAAGCTGCAGCGATATCCCAAGACCATCGAGGAAAAGCGCAAACTGGTGCGAAACACGCTGCACGCCGCGATTATCTGCCCCGCCCTGCAGGTGGAGGATTCGGCCCATGCCATGGAGCGTTTCGAACGGATTATCCGCAGCGAGGCTTTTCTTTCCCTGTTTTAACAGCCGTGCGGAGGTTGTGGCGGAAAGCACCCTCCGCTGCAACCTTTCCCTTCCGACTCCCCGGGATGCTGCCGATGCCCATTCACTGGCAAACCCTCAAAAAGCACCGTCACGAAGCCCCCTGGCTGCTGCTGGATCTTTTCATGCTGGTGCTGATCACGGTGGACCTGCTGTGGCTACTGGTGGACAGCCTGCTGCTGAAGAGTGGATTCGGGCTCTTGCTGAATGAATACCGGCCTGACCTGGTTCCCTATTACCGCGATCACTGGCATCACCCCGGATTGCTCTATGACAGCTTGCTGACCGGGATTCTTCTGGCTGAACTGTGTCTGCGCTGGGGGATCGCCGTTTTCCGCAAGACCTACCATCGCTGGTTCTTCTATCCCTTCATCCATTGGTATGACGTCCTCGGATGCCTGCCGGGGTTGCAGGGTTTGCGTCTCCTGCGCGTCATATCGATGTTCTACCGTCTCAACCGCATGGGCTTGCTGCTCATCGGTACCGGCCTGATCGAAACCGCCCGCAAGTATTACAATGTGATTCTTGAAGAAATTTCGGACCGGATTGTCCTGAATGTGCTGGAGGGCGTCCAGAGGGAAATCCGCTCCGGCGGTCCGGTGGCCGGACAGGTACGGGAACGCATTCTAGACCCGCACCGCGAAGTCCTGGTCAACTGGCTGGCCGGGCGATTGAGCCAGGTTGCCGACCATGGCTACCGGCATCATGAGCAAGCGCTGGCCAGCTATCTGGAACAAGTCACCGCCGAGGCCATTCGCGCCAACCCGGAATGGCAGGCTTTGCGCCGACGCCTGCCGGTGATTGGCGGCCGTCTGGAACAGGAACTCAATGACATCGTCAGCAGCCTGGTCAACAGCATGGCGTCCCGGCTGATCGCAGACCTCGGCACGCCGGATAACCGAGCCCTGACCATTCTGGCGGACTCCCTCTATGTGAATTTCACCCATCCGGACCTCCATCTCTCACAGGCTGTCGAGCAAATTGCGCTTGAAGTTCTGGACCTGATCAAATCCCAGGTATCCGTCCAGCAATGGAAGCGCGAGGAAGCCGCCGGAAAATAGTAAAAGGGTGTGGCTGGCGGCTTGTCTTGCCGCCCGACACGCAGTATCTTCCGCCTTTCAATCGCCCTTTTGCGGGCGCACTCCTTAAAGACGATCATAACTATGGAAGAACAACGAGCCTTGCGCTTAATGGGCCGAATACTGACGCTTTCCCGATTGAAAGTGCAGTCCGCCAATACGCAGGACATCATCGAAGATCTGACGCAACTGACCGTGGAAAACCCCAACCTGAAACAGGGGTTGCCCGTCATCATCGAATCCCAGATCGATATTGACCTGTCCTGGCTGGTCAAGGTCTTGCGCAAGACCGGCTTGCAGGTGCTTGGCGTGGCCGACGGCATACTCAGTTCACAGGCGTCCGCGCTGGAACTGCCGATCCTTCCGCCCGACCATACCCAGCCGCGCCCGCTGAAGACGGGCGCCGCCACGCCGCCGGCCAAGAACAACGCGCCGCCGCCGGTTTCGCTCCCCGCCCGCATCCTGACCGAACCGGTGCGTTCCGGCCAGCAGGTCTATGCCGAGCGCAGTGACCTGATCGTGATGTCACCCGTCAGCCCGGGCGCGGAATTGATTGCGGACGGTTGCATTCATGTTTATAACACGCTGCGCGGGCGCGCCATCGCCGGCGCCGCAGGAAATCCCAACGCGCGGATTTTCTGCAAGAAAATGGAAGCGGAATTACTGGCCATCGCCGGCGTATATATGGTGTCGGAACAAATTCCGACACAATTACATGGCAAGGGAGTGCAGTGCTGGCTGTCGGACGACAGTCATTTAGAGATAGAATCTCTGGATTATTAACACCACTTTTTGTTGGGGGAAATGGAACCGTGGCCAAAGACAAAGCCAAAGTTATAGTTGTGACCTCGGGTAAAGGCGGCGTCGGCAAGACCACGACCAGCGCTTCCTTTGCCACCGGCCTTGCCAAGCGCGGATACAAGACAGTTGTCATCGACTTTGACGTGGGTCTTCGCAACCTTGACCTGATCATGGGCTGTGAGCGGCGCGTGGTGTTCGACTTCGTGAACGTCATCCACAATGAGGCCCGCATCCAGCAAGCACTGATCAAGGACAAGAATCTGGACAACCTGTATGTGCTGGCCGCCTCCCAGACCCGCGACAAGGACGCCCTGACCCAGGACGGCGTCGAGCGGGTGCTGAACGAATTGAAGGGTGACTTTGACTTCATCATCTGCGACTCCCC
>CAZPZK010000042.1:3960-13711 GCA_964591095.1 uncultured Moraxellaceae bacterium
CGCCCACCTCGCCATGTACTTCGCCGATGAAGCACTGGTGGTGACCAATCCGGAAGTGTCGTCCGTTCGCGACTCCGACCGCGTGCTTGGCCTGCTGGCCAGCAAGACCAAAAAGGTGGAATCCGGCCAGGGTCGCCTCAAGGAGCATCTGGTGTTGACCCGTTACAACCCCAAGCGGGTGGAAAACGGCGAAATGATGTCCGTGGACGATGTCAAGGAAATCCTGTCCATTGAACTGCTGGGCGCCATTCCCGAGTCGCCGGCTGTCCTGACTTCTTCCAATGACGGCTCTCCCGTCATCAACGACCAGAACAGTGACGCCGGCAAGGCTTATGATGATCTGGTCGCTCGTTTCCTGGGCGAGGACCGCCCGCACCGCTTCATGACTGTTGAGAAGAAAGGACTGCTCTCCTGGTTGCTGGGAGGTTGAAAATGGCCTGGTATGACAAGATTTTCGGGGCGGAAAAGAAGAACACAGCCTCAAACGCCAAAGAACGCCTGATGGTAGTCGTCGCCACCCAACGCGGTGACCGCGATGGCAACGGCGCTTCCTATATGCCCAAACTGCGCGAGGAAATCCTGGCGGTTGTCAGGAAATACGTCCAGGTGCCGGATAGCGCCGTCGACATCAAGCAGCAGAAAAAGGACGGCATGGAGGTTCTGGAAATGGACATTACCCTGCCGGACGAGCCCAAGGTCCAGCCGCGTAGCTAACCGGCCCGCAAGGCCCGCGCTGTTGGGCGGGCCTTGCCATCAGATTCCCGCATCCGCCCCCAATTCGGAAATATTGCCATGGCACTGTCACAACCCGCCAAATTCGGCGAAGAATGGAACGACGAGCGCATTCGCACCTATCTGGATCGTCAGGCCCCCAGTGGACTAGACGCTGACTTCCATGTCCTGGCGACCGCTTACAAGCACATGCGCGCCTATGATTTCGAACGCTTCATGGCGTTTTTTCTGGAGTCCGGCCGCAATGTCAACGCGGTCAACGAACAGGGCCAGACCCTGCTGGATCTCGTTCGCCTGCATCCGGTTTCAGCCGATTTCCTGCACATCCTGGAAGATGCGGTGCAGAAAGCGGCTTCCTGACCCGCTTCAACGCGCCCTGTGCCTCGACAGGGCGCCGTGATCATCCGGCAAACAGGCTCCAGCACGCTTCTTCGGCTTGGACCCTGATGTCCAGATCGAGTTTGAGATAGCCGGTATATTCCGCCTTTCTCAGCCCGACAAAAGCTCCCCAGATCAAGGCCCTCAGCGCCCCCGGTTCCATCTGCCGGGCCGCTCCCGTTTGCCGGCTCAGCAAGCAGAAGCGCCAGATCGGCAACAATACCTGCAACTCAATCTGCCGGCTGGCGTCATCAAGATAGGGCACATGATCCTGAAGCTCCAGGAATCGGAACTCCAAGGGATACGTATCCGCAAATTTTTCCAGACGCTGCCAGAAAACATGGAATAAATCGCGTGCCGGTAAACTGAAATCAAAGGCTTCCGCCATCAGCGTATCCCGCAGCAGGGATTTGGCCCGTTGAAAAACGGCGTTTACCAGCACTTCCTTGCTTTCGAAATAGCGATAAATGGTCCCTGTGCCCACCCCTGCTCCGAAGGCGACATCCGGTACCGCCGTCCCGTGAAATCCGCGTTGGGCAAACAGGGTTAGCGCCGACTTGAGGATCGCCTCCTGCTTTTGATGCTGTTTGGCCGAAAGTGTTTTTTCCGCAATCATGGATCCAACCATTAGACTGAATATTCATTCCGAATATTGCATGGGGTTTCCGTCCACATGTCAAGCACAAATAAGACTCGGCTTTGGGACACCGTGGGTGAGTGGTGTACAATCCGCGACCTCGCCACGACTGCCAGCTGAACGCGGTGGGCAAAAGACGATCCTGAACCTTGATAGCATGGAGACTCACTTGGATATGCAGTCGGAAAAACGGATAGCGCCTACATACCCGACGCCGAAAATCCTTTCCGTGGCCCCGATGATGGATTGGACAGATCGGCATTGCCGGTACTTCCTGCGCTTGTTCAATCCCCATGTCCGCCTCTATACCGAGATGGTCACGACCGGCGCCCTCCTCCATGGCGACACCCAGCGCTTCCTGCGTTATGACCCTCGTGAACACTTTGTCGCCCTGCAATTGGGAGGCTCGGACATCCGCGAATTGGCTCAATGCACGGCGCTGGCGGCCGATGCTGGTTATGATGAAATCAATCTCAATGTGGGTTGTCCATCAGACCGCGTGCAAAACAACCGGATCGGCGCTTGCCTCATGGCGGATCCACGCCATGTCGCGGACTGTATCGCGGCCATGCAGGCCGTGACGCGAACCCCGGTGACCATCAAGCACCGCATCGGGATTGACCAGCTGGACAGCTATGAGCACTTGCATCATTTTGTCAGCACGGTCGCCAGCGCTGGCTGCCGCGAGTTCATTGTCCATGCCCGCATTGCCTTGTTGCAAGGCCTGTCGCCCAAGGAAAACCGGGAAATCCCGCCGCTGCGCTACGAGGATGTCTACCGCCTCAAGGTCGACTTTCCACAGTTGACGATCCATATCAACGGCGGCATCAGGACTGTTGACGACATCCGGCAACATTGGCTGCACACCGATGGCGTCATGATCGGGCGCGAGGCCTACCACAATCCCTGGCTGCTGGCGGAAGCCTTGAACCTATGGGGAGAACAGCCTTCCGGACGCCATGAAATCCTTGAGGAATACCTGCCCTTTATGGCGAAGGAACTGGCAAATGGTGTACCCTTGAATCAGATGACCCGTCATATTCTTGGCCTCTTTCAAGGTCTGCCCGGCGCTCGGCGCTGGCGCCAGCACATCAGCACCTACGCCCATCTCAAGCAACGTGGTTTGGATCTGGTGCAAGAAGCCGCCGGGTTCGTACACGACTCAAACCGTCAGGAAGCCACGGCATGAACCAGTTGGAACAACTGCAGCAATTCAGCACCATCGTTGCCGACACCGGTGACATCGCCAGTATCCGCCGACTTAAACCGGTAGACACCACCACCAATCCGTCCCTTATCCTTAAAGCCGCCGCCATGCCGGAGTACGACCACATCATTCGCCGTGGACTGGAGAGCGCACGCCGCCAACCGGACGCGCGGTCTCGCCTGCGGGATGCGGTCGAATCGATTGCGGTGGGCTTTGGCATCGAGATTCTGGACTGCATTCCCGGGGTCGTTTCCACCGAAGTGGATGCCCGCTTATCGTTCGATTTGCGTGGCACCGTGGAACAGGCGCGACGCATCATCCACCGCTATGAAAGCGCCGGGATCAGTCGCGACCGCGTCCTGGTCAAAATCGCCAGTACCTGGGAAGGCATTCAGGCGGCCCGACTGCTGGAGCAGGAAGGCATTCACTGCAACCTGACCCTGTTGTTCAGTTTTTCCCAGGCCCAGGCCTGCGCGGAAGCCGGCATTACCCTGATCTCACCGTTTGTCGGCCGCATTCTGGACTGGTACAAGAAAAATACCGGGAAGGATTATGATGCCGAGACCGATCCCGGCGTGCTTTCCGTCCGGAAAATTTATGAATATTACAAGTCGGCGGGTTACAAGACGGTAGTGATGGCGGCCAGCTTTCGCAATACCGGGGAAATTGTTGCCTTGGCCGGATGCGACAAGCTGACCATCAGCCCCGCCCTGCTGGATGCCTTGGGCGATAACCTGAGTCACCTGTCGCGCAGCCTCAATCCCGGCGTGGCGGACGCCACCCTTACCCGTCCCGTCCTGACCGAGGCCGCCTTCCGTTGGGAGATGAATGAAGATGCAATGGCGACTGAAAAACTGGCTGAAGGCATCCGGCTGTTTGCTGCCGACCTGAGAACGCTGGAAACGCGGATTGAAAGCCTGCTCTGACTCCCGCTCCATCGAATATCCCTGAACGCCGTACCCCGGCAATGGGGCTTAGGCCCGGCTCAATGCCGGGCTTCGCCTTGGGCCTGCTGCTCCATTTCCAGGACATCGACCAGGTTGCGAAAGGTTTCCTGATTCTTTTCGCTGAGGCCCATCAACACGCGATGGGCGCTGATCACCTTGTTCATCATTTCCTGTTCCGAGGGCTCGACTTCGGGTAACTCACTGAAGTGTTCTTCATCGCAACAACCTTCCAGGATCAGGAAAACCTGATCAAAGCCCATGCTTTCCAGCACGCGACTGATATCGGGATTGGAAGAGAGGATGATGGGCTTGCGGCCGTTGTGCAACTGCAGGAATACCGCTGTCTTGGCAATGAGACCCAGCGCCGTGCTGTCCACGTACGCGGTTTCGGTCAGATCAATCAGGATGCTATTGATGTCGGGATCAAGAAATGAATTCTCAAGGAAATTGTCGAGGGTGGCGCACATCGGGGCGCGGATTTCGCCAGTGAACTTGAGTACATAGGTTCCACCATGCGTGGCATAGAGGATATGACCGGAGGGCATGAATCAGGCTCGCTTGATGACCAGAAGGGCAACATCATCCGGCAAGGCGGCATCCTTGCTGAGTTGGAGGGCGTTTACCAGGTCATCCACACTGTTTACATGCATGGCTATCTCTTGTAACTGTTTTTCTTTTTCGCTGGCCGAGCCCTTGGGCAACACATCAAGCACGCCATCGGAGGCGGCTATCAGAGTAAATTTTTCACCCAGCGAAACGACATGTTCTTCGTAATTGACTTCTTTGAAGAGCCCCAAGGGCAGACCCTTGCCTGCCAATGATAGCACGTCTCCGCCATTTATCAGTAAAGGCGGCGGATAATGCGCGGCCACCGAATAGGTCAGCCGGTGATTTGCCAGATCGACAACACCGCAAAACATCGCCAGGTGCTTGCCCATGTGCATTGCATTGAGTTCGACATTGATGTCGGCGAGCACCCGGGAAGGCGAAACATAATTGACCTGGGTCTTTTTTTCGTAATGGCGTTGCAGGCGGTTGGTAATGGCTTTCAAAAAAACCGTGACAAAGGCGCTGGCCGCACCATGACCGGACACATCCGCCAGATAAAACCCCAGCTTGTTTTCGCCCACCCGGAAATACTCGACAAAATCCCCGGAGAGGTAAAGGGAAGGGAAAATCCGGTGCGTTACCGTGCAGTCCAACAGCTGGAACGGACTTTGCGGCAGCAGGCGGAATTGCACGCGGCGACCGGCTTCCTGATCTTCCTGCAATAACTCCAGACTGCGCTCCAGCTCCGTGTTGGCGGCTTCGAGTTGCTGGCGGTACTGCCGGTTTTCACGCAGCAGCCGGCAGCGCTCCAGCGCTTTTTGCACGCGAAGACCCAGCACGGAGGCATGCAGGTGTTCAGGAAAAAGATGATCCACCGCGCCATTGCGCAAGGCGTCGATATTGTCATCGACATTATGGCCTGCTGATACGGTGATGACGGGTGTTTCCGGCGCTTCAGCCGCCAGGGTTTGCAGGAATTCCGCCTTGTCGGCGCTGATCAGGTGGTAATCAGCGATCACCACGTCATGATTGCCCTGCCGGAAAGTTTCCAGACCAACGGGCAGGCTGTCGCAGGCATCAACAGAATGCCCTTGCGCGGACAGATGACTGACCATCCAGTCACGCATGACGGCCACTTGTTCAATGACAAGTATATGGCCGTGGTCTCGTTCAGGTAGGGGCATTATACGGATCAATGACGGAATATACTTGCGGACAATAGTCAAAGGCCGCCCAACATGCAAGCCGTTATCCACACCCTGACACAAAGCGGTCATTTGCCTGACATGCGTCAGTGAGCCGGCTCAGCATCCTCCTCTTCCAGAAACTCATCGCGCACCTTGCCATCCTTGACCAGGAACTCGCGCCGCTGCAGGAAGAGATCGCGCATCAGCAGATACTCATCGCCTTCGAGCAGGGTTTCCAGCGGAATGAGGTCGGCGCGGAAATCCACTTTTTCCAGCGCGAACATGGCCAGGGCGGCGCTGTCCGGTTCCACCAGATTGCGCGGATTGAGCAGCGAATCCAGCGGTAGCGTGGCCGTATCACGCACGGTGGACGGTCCCAGGAAGGGAATCACCACATAAGGGCCGGAAGATGCCCCCCACCGCCCCAGGGTCTGGCCGAAATCCTCGTCGTGCCGAGGCATGCCCATCCGGGAAGCCAGGTCGGCGAATCCCAGCGAGGTCACGGTATTGACCGTCAGCCGTCCCAAGTCCTGCCCCGCTGCCTTGGCCTTGCCTTGCAACGCGTTGTTGACCAGGTGCAGGGGTTCCTGCAGGTTCTGGAAAAACCGGGTAATGGCATCATCAACCAATTGCGGCGCCACCTGGCGGTAACCCTTGGCGACCGGCTTGAAAACATGGGTGTCCACGGACTTGTTGAATGCAAAAACCTTGCGGTTCCAATGCTGCCAGGGATCGGGGTCCGGTTTGGCGGTGGCGGCATGCGCCGTCAGGGAAAGACAGGCCGCCAGATAGAGGCCGCCGCGAATCATGGTGGAAAGCGTGTTCATGCCCGACTCGGGTTTAAGGATTTGCAGCATTCTAGCAAGAGCGTCCGGAATGAACAGGCGACAAGGAGTCCGGGTTACAGATTTCCGCAATTAGTTGTCCGCCGGCGCCACGCCCAGGATAATGCCGCGCTCAAGCCATAGTCCGGATTGTTGCTGAATATGCGGCTCCAGCATCATGAAATCCAGTCCGTGGGCATCCGCCACCCGTTGCATGGCTTGAGGCAAGGTCAGCGCTTCCTTTTGCAGCAACTCCAGCACGGAAGCGGCGACCAGCGTGGTCTCCAGCCAGAAGACATCGTGCCGGGCATTGCGATGCAGCAGCAAGGCGACGGGTTTCCGGTTGGCTTCGGATGGCACGTCCAAACGGGAATCATGAAATGGCCATTGGTAAACCAGAGGCCAGACCCAGGGCGAAACCACCACGGGTTGGCCAAGGATATTTCCTGATACGAACGGCGGCAGGCTTCCTTCCGCGACTTCCGCCGCCAGTTCCGCCCATTCAAAATGCGCCAATTCGGCCAGCCAGGGATAATCGGGATCAGGATGCTGGCGAACAAAACCGGAAAACTCCCCGGCAATGTCCTTGAAATAGGGGCTTTGGCAATAATGTCGGGAAAAAAAGGCGGAAACCCGTTCATGCCATGTCTCGGCAGGCAGTGCTTGCCGCAGCCGGGGAAATCCGTTCTCCAGAAAGCCCAGGATGTTGTTGAACAGCAGTTCCCGATAGAGTTGCACGCGCTCCTGATCGAACTCCGATTCGGGCGCATGGCCGGGATGACGGATGGCTTGGGTAAACCGCCGCTGCATTTCCTGGAAATCAGCCATCCCGGCCTCCTGTCCCGGCATCGGCCTGCAGATAGCGGATATGGTCGACCTCATCCAGCAATTGCGACAGCGGGGGGATATGGAAATCCCTTTCCAGCAAGGAGGGCAAAACTCCGAACCGACGATAGGCCAATGCCAATAAATCCCAGACCGGGTCCGAGACATCCTCGCCATGCGTGTCAATACACAACGTTTCGGATTCGGCATGATGACCCGCCACATGCAGGTAGCGGATTCGATCCCACGGTAGCGCCTGCATGAAGGCCGCAGCGTCGTAACCATGATTGACCGCATTGACGCGGACATTGTTGACATCCAGCAGCAAATCGCAATCCGCGCGTTCAAGGACTGACAGCAGGAACTCCAGTTCGCTCATGCGGGAACCGGGAGCGGTGTAGTAAGAGACATTTTCCAGCGCCATGCGCATCCCGAGATAATCCTGCACCTGCCGGATACGATCGGCGACATGAACGACAGCCGCGTGAGTAAACGGTATCGGCAACAGATCATACAAATGACCTTCATCGCCGGAATAACTCAGGTGCTCGGAATAGGATGTCAGTCCGTGCGCGTGCATGAAGCCCTTCAACCGCCGCAGGAAGTCCCTGTCCAGCGGCATGAACCCGCCTATGGAGAGGGACAAGCCATGACAAATGACGGTATGGCGCCGGCAGAAATCCTGCAGTTGCTCGGCGTAGCGTCCTCCCATGCCAATCCAGTTTTCCGGAGCGATCTCATAAAAGTCCGGGAGAGGTCGGTCGCCGGTGGCTCCCAGCTCCGACATGAAGGTCCGGCGCAGGCCCAGTCCCGCGCCGCTGAATCCCGGATGCTGACGCATCAATGACCTTGATTAATTGGCCGGCTTGCGCTTGCTGCCGCACTTGCCCTCGCCGCACTGGCCCTCCTTCATGGCCTTGCCGCCGGTAGCCGGTACCGCGGCGCCGGAGTCCGCCGGTTTTTGCGGCTGGACCTTCGCCGGATGCCTGCGCTTGTTGCCGCCGCACTTGCCTTCCCGCGCTTTTTCGGCCCCTTCCTTCGCCTTGGCGTCGGCCTCGCCGCCACGGGCAGGCTGCCCGGTCGTCATGTCCCCGCATTTGCCCTCCGCCATGCCCTGGACGGAGGACGGCTGGGGCGTGGCGGGGGCAGCGGTTCCCTCGGCGGTGGCGGCCGTCGACAGGGAAACCGCGAGGGCGGCGGCAATCGGGGTCAGGCTGGACAACTTCATGGCATCTCTCCGGTTGGGTATCACGCATCATAGCCGTTTGCACTGTACCGTTGAGGCGGACAGTCTGAATTTGTTGCGCACGATAAACTCGAGTATAAAAAAAGGCGCAGCAAGCTGCGCCTTTTTTTGGAAGCACCGATCAGCTGATCGCGAGCACCTGCTGGAACAGAGCCTTTTGCTCGGCGCTGGGGCGAGCAGTCTGCAGGGCCATCAACTTGGTCATGTCGCCGGCAGCCTTGATCTGGTCGCTCATGAAGGCCTGCATGGCGGCGTTCATGTCAAACTCCAGGAAGACCTTGCGCAGGACATCGCCGGGCATGGTCAGGGTGGTGGAGGCGCCGGCGTTGTGGCCCTTCTCCAGCTTGCCGCCATTGATGGCCAGATCGACATTGCCTTGCTCGGTGCCGGTCACGGTGATGTTCAGCACGATATTGGCCAGCGTGGCGGGGGTGTTCAGGTCGCCGGCGGCGGCGGTCAGTTCAGCAACTTTGTCGAACCAGGCGTCGGACAGGAATGCAGTCATTTGAAACTCCAATTTGTGGGTGTATGCGCAACAGCATCAAGGCCCAGTAACCTAACCTATTGGATGCTTGTTTGGCAACTTGGCGAATGCATACATCTGACAATCCATGCCCATAGTCAAGTCCAAGTGCATTTTTCAAGCAAATTTCGCCGGTTTTACACAAAAAGCTACATGGCAGATGCAGAATTACATAATTTCCAATAAAATGTGGAAGCAGCGGGGAGTGAATCCGCCTGCCGCCAACCGGTACCCATCCGACGTCCAACATTTTCCCCTTTGATTCGGGTGCGGACCTGATGGTGACAGGCGGGCTTATTCCCTTAATAACCTTGTGGTTTAAGGAGCTAAATGCATGAGTCACAACCACACTAACGTTACGCAGCCGGTGACGTATGAACTGGGGGTAATCCGGCAGTTTGCCCTGATGACAGTCGTCTGGGGCATTGTCGGCATGGCCGTTGGGGTGCTGATCGCAGCCCAGTTGGTCTGGCCCGCCCTCAACTTCGAAACTCCCTGGCTTACCTTCAGTCACCTTCGCCCCTTGCACACCAATGCCGTGATTTTCGCGTTCGGCGGTTGTGCGCTGTTTGCCACCTCTTATTTTGTTGTCCAGCGCACCTGTCAGGCGACGCTGTTCGGCGGCTGGTTGATCCCCTTTACTTTTTGGGGCTGGCAGGTGGTCATAGTCGCCGCCGCCATCACCCTGCCGCTGGG
>CAZPZK010000043.1:0-13450 GCA_964591095.1 uncultured Moraxellaceae bacterium
CCCGCGACCCCCGGCGTGACAGGCCGGTATTCTAACCGACTGAACTACCGCTGCGAATCTTGCTGACGATAAGAAATCGTCTGGATCTACAACCTTCGGGGTAATGAAGGCAAGTGACATCATGGCGCAGCGGACGGGACTCGAACCCGCGACCCCCGGCGTGACAGGCCGGTATTCTAACCGACTGAACTACCGCTGCGTGTAGGGTAGAACGATACGCTAAGGCTGGTGGGTGCTGAGGGGATCGAACCCACGACCCTCGCCTTGTAAGGGCGATGCTCTCCCAGCTGAGCTAAGCACCCGTATCGTTTCGGTGTGGGGCATTATAGATTTTTTGCCACCCTTGTCAAAACATATTTACGAAAAGCCGGGCAACTGACCAAAAAAAACCCAAACATAAACAGAATCATCCGGCGGTCCGCCTGTCACCGCCATCAGGCCTCGATCACCACCGGGGTCAACGCCGGAACGAGATCAAACAACTCCACCAGATCACGGTTGCGCATGCGGATACAACCATGAGACGCCGGCACCCCCATCGGTTCGGTATCCGGTGTGCCGTGGATATAGATATAGCGACGCATAGTGTCGCACGTGCCCAAGCGATTGAATCCAGGCTCACACCCCGACAGCCACAGAATCCGGGTCAGTATCCAGTCCCGGCCAGGGAAAGCCGCTGCCAGGGCATCGGAATAGACCTCCCCGGTTGGGCGCCGGGCCTTGAAGACCGCATTGAGAGGCTGCCCGGCGCCGATTCGCGCACGGATGACATGCCGACCGCGCGGGGTCTGGAAGCTACCCGCCATCTCGCCGGCTCCCCTAGCCGCCGTAGAAACCGACCAGACATGCAACAAGGAGCCCGCATCGTTCCATAGCGCCAAGGTCTGGCGGCTGATCGAAATACGTATCTCCATCAGGTTTCCGCCAACTGGCTGATATGACGATGATAATGGTCAATAATCAGATTGGCGGCCTCCTCCCCGGAATCGACAACCGTGAACAGTGACAGGTCAGCCCGATCAATGCAGCCCAGTCCCAACATGGATTCTTCCATCCAGGACAGCAACCCGTGCCAATAGGTCTTGCCGACCAGCACAATCGGAAACGGCTCGCTCTTTCCGGTTTGCACCAGGGTCAGGGCCTCGAACAACTCATCCATCGTACCGAAGCCACCAGGGAAAATGGCAAAGGCAATTCCGTGCTTGAAGAACAGGAACTTCCGCACAAAGAAATACCGGAATCCCAGACTGATATCCTGATAGGGATTGGGACGTTGCTCCTCGGGAAGAACGATATTCAATCCCACGGACAAGGCTCCCTTGCCATGCGCACCCTTATTGCCGGCCTCCATGACTCCGCCTCCGCCACCGGTAATCACCGCCAGGCCCGCGCGCGACAACCGCTCCCCCAAGACCTCGGCCTCCCGGTAATAGGGAGATCCCGGTGGCAGTCTGGCGCTGCCAAAGATGTTGACGGCATGCTGGATGCGGATCAGATGCTCAATGCCGTCCACGATTTCCGACTGGATACGCAGGACGCGCCAGGCTTCCGGCATTTTCTTGTCAAACATGGTGACCGCCCTTCCGGTTGTCGATAGTTCGCCTCAGTCCTGTCCGGCTTGCCGGATCAGTTCCTTCATTTCACGCACGGCTTCCTTGAAGCCCACGAACAGCGCATGGGCGACAATCGCATGGCCGATATTCAACTCGTGGATGCCAGGGATGCGAGCGATCGCCTGGGTATTGTGGTAATGCAGTCCATGTCCGGCATTGACAACGACACGACCCCGAGCATGCTGGACCGCCGCCTTGATCCGGTTCAACTCCTGCAACCGTCGATCGCCAACGGCTTCGGCATATGCGCCGGTATGTAATTCGATTGTCGGCGCGCCACAGGCAATTGCCGCGTCAATCTGGACCGGATCCGGATCAATGAACAAGGAAACTTCCATTCCCAGCCCTCCCAGGCGTTCACAAGCGGCGGCAATCCGTTCCAATTGTCCGGCCACATCGAGTCCGCCCTCGGTCGTCAGTTCTTCCCGACGCTCTGGCACCAGACACACATGTTCCGGTAAAACGGATTCGGCAAAAACCAGCATCTCCTCGGTGACGGCGATTTCCAGATTCATTCGCGTCTGCAGCATCTGCTTCAGCAAACGGACGTCCCGTTCCTGAATATGGCGGCGATCCTCGCGCAAATGCAGGGTAATACCGTCCGCTCCCGCCTCTTCGGCCAGCATGGCGGCATGCAACGGTTCCGGATAGCGGGTACCGCGCGCCTGACGCAGCGTAGCGATATGGTCAATATTAACGCCCAGCAGAATGCTCATGTTTGCTCCTCATCCACAATTCACGACTCTTCAGCGGCTTGTCGCCCAGATGTTCAGCCAAGGCACGGCGCATGATCCGCCGCGCCGCCAGGCGGGTTGCCGGCAACGCATAATCGCCACGCGCAATTGCCTGCAGCGTATCCGCCGTCCAGCCTTCCTCACAGGCGACAAAACCATGACCCGACTCAAACCGGTAAAGGGTATCCGCCGAGAGCGGACGCCCGCCCTCATCACGGTCAAAACTGATGCCGTAGCCCATGGCGCTCAATAACTGGCATTCAAAGCCCCGCAAGCCCGGCTCCCATTGCCCGCGCTCCGCCAGACAGGCGAGGACGGAGCTATACGCCGCAAAAAGCGCCGGATGGGATTCATCGGGGGGTAGCAGCCGGACCAGCAACTCATTGAGATAGAAACCGGCAAAGAGGGCCTCCCCCTCCAGAAACAGCGGTAATCCGGCTTGCTCGCAGTGTGTCAGGGTCTTCAGGCTAGAACGCCCCCGCCATCCGACGAGGCACGGCTGAAACAAGGGCACCCTCGGGCGTCCGGTCGCGCTGACACGCCCCTGTTCCAGAGTCCAGAGATCAATCAGTCGGCTGCGCTCCTTGTAGGGGCGCTGATGCAGCAGGTAAGCATGGCAGAAATCGCCAGCCGGAGTCATATATCGCTGTAACCCAGACTTTTCAGGGCGCGCTCATCATCCGACCATCCGCCCTTGACCTTGACCCACAGGGTCAGCATGACCTTGCGGTCAAACAGTTTCTCCATATCCAGACGCGCTTCCCGACCGATCAATTTCAGGCGCTGGCCGCCGTCGCCAATCACAATCGCCTTCTGCCCCGGCCGTTCGACATAGATGGTGGAGTCTATGCGCAGCAGGCGGCCTTCCTCCTTGAAACTGTCAATTTGCACAGTCAGATCGTAAGGGATTTCATCCCCCAGTTGGCGCATCACCTTTTCCCGGATCAATTCGGCCGCCAGAAAACGCTGGGATCGATCCGTAATCTGGTCTTCGGCATAGAACGGGGGAGCAAACGGCAGGAAACGACTAACCAACTCATGCAAAGGCTTCAGGTTATGGCCGCGCAAGGCGGAGACCGGGACCACCTCTTCGAAGTGGCGCTTGGCGCTTAACGCGGCGATATGCGGTAACAGCTTTTCCTTGTCGCCGACGGTATCGACCTTGTTGACCAGCAGAATGACCGGTGTATCGACCTTTTGCAGTTTTTCCAGCACCAGTTCGTCATCCGGCGTCCATTTGAGTCCATCCACCACAAACAGCACCAGGTCAATTCCCTTCAGCGCGGACTCCGCCGTCCGGTTCATGTAGCGGTTGATGGCGCGGGGTTCTTTCTTGTGCATGCCGGGTGTATCCACATAAACCGCCTGCACCCGGTTTTCCGTCACGATGCCCAGGATACGATGGCGGGTGGTTTGCGGCTTGCGGGAAGTAATGGACAGTTTTTGCCCAAGCAAATGGTTAAGCAAGGTTGACTTGCCGACATTGGGACGGCCGACAATGGCGACAAATCCGCACTTGAAATCGGCTTCGGGAGTCGAGGCTTGCGAACCGAAAAAACTGTCAATCACATCACTCATGTTTCAATTCCGAGCTGTTTCAGCATGATGGAGGCCGCCGCCTGTTCCGCATAACGGCGCGAGGAGCCTTCTGCCTCGACCGGCGGCTCACCGTCGATGACACAGGAGACCCGAAAATGCTGGTCGTGATCCGCGCCACTGACGGCCAGGACGGAATAAACGGGCAACGACCGTTGACGGCTCTGCAGGTATTCCTGCAAACGGCTTTTGGGGTCCTTGGCGGGTGAGCTTGTCTGGACATTGGCCAGTCGGTCACCATACCAACGGTAGAGGCATTCCCGGCAAACCGAAATATCGCCGGAATCCAGGAACACGGCGCCCAGTATGGCTTCAAAGGCATCCGCCAGGATGGAGTCCCGACGATAGCCCCCGCTTTTGAGCTCTCCGGACCCCAGATTGAGGTATTCTCCGAGTTGCAGTTCACGGGCCAGCCTTGCCAGCATGTCCTGGTTGACCAGGCTCGCCCGCAAACGCGTCAGGCGCCCTTCCTTTTCCTGGGGAAACTGACGGAAAAGGTATTCCGCGATAAGCATGCCGAGAATGGAGTCACCCAGGAATTCCAGCCGCTCATTATTGCGATTGCCGCTGACACTTCGATGTGTGAGCGCCAGTTGCAGACAGCCGGGGTCGCGGAAGGTATAACCCAGTCGCCGGCTCAGCGCGGCAAGGTCAGCCATTACTGGACGGTTTCCGCTTCAGCCTCTTCGGGCGGCAGGTCCACGCCATCCGGGTTCTCACTGGAGAAGGATTTGCGGAAGGACACGATCACATCCAGATTGCCGATCAGAGGCTCACGCTTGTCGTAGACTACATCGACAATGAAATTCTTGCCATCCTTGTGGATACGCATGATTTTCTTGACGCTCATCTCGCCCAGGTTGTTCATCTGCATCCGCCGTGCCATGCCGTCCTCGAAATCCTTGATGCTTTGCTCATCGACGGCAGGCTCCTTAAACATGCCGGAAATCATGCGGGTGATGGTGAAATAATCGAGATAAATGGGTCCTACCGCCGCTCCCACCTTGATGGCAAAGCCAAAAAGACTGATCGCCATCACCACGCCCCAATAAGAAATACCCTTCTGACGCTGCTGCATGTTGTTCCCCTGATGTTGCTTTCTTGTATTACTGAATGGAACCATTCCGGGTGAAAGTCGGCAAATGCAGCCCCGGGTCCTTGTGCACCCAGAGATAAACGGCCTTGCCCACAATCAACCGTTCCGGCACCGGCCCCCAGTAACGACTATCACGACTGTTGTCACGATTATCACCCATCATGAAATAGTGACCAGCGGGCACGGTGAAATCCACGACCTTCCGACGATTGTCAGCCCCGACCTCCTGACGCGTGGCATGGCGTACGCCGGTCAGATCCTCTTCGAAATACTGCTGCCAAGGATTGATCTCCGGATCCTGACTCACCAGCTTGCGCGACACCAAGGCATGGTTGACATAAAGATCCCCGTTCTCCGTGGTGCGGATGTGATCACCCGGCACGCCCACCACCCGCTTGATGAAGTTCAGGGTGGGTGTCGGCGGATAACGGAACACCATGACATCACCGCGCTGGGGCTTGCCGATCGGCAGGATTTCCGTTCCCGCGACCGGAAGCCGAATGCCATAGGCGTACTTGTTCACCAGAATATAGTCACCGACCTCCAGGGTTGGCAACATGGAACCCGAGGGAATGGTAAAGGGCTCAACCAGAAACGAACGAAGCACCAGCACAATCGCCAGTACCGGAAAGAAGGAGTGGGCATATTCCACCATCAGCGGCTCGGCTTGGAGCACCGCCGAGACTTGGGCATTTTTCAGCTCCGCCAGTTCCTCCGCATGACGGCGACGGCGACGGCGCGTCAGCAGGATGTCCAACCCCCATCCCAACCCACACAACAGCGTAGCGATCACCAGCACCAGCGAGAAGTCGATTTCCATCCGCCCGAGCATCGCCAGCGCCAGCAACGACAACAGGCTGATGCTGCTGCCCCAGCGGGCTTGCTCCACCCACATCGGCGAAGACCCCAGGGCTTTTGCCAGCCCCTCTTCACTCAACGCCCCGGATCGGAAGGCTGCAATCAGGGCGGCCTGGCGTCGTGGCAACAGCCAGAAGGTTTCAAGCGTCCAGATAACCAGGCTCACCGCCAGCACCAGCAGCAACCCATAGAACAATGCCGTCATACTCATCATGTCATCCAGATTCGCGGGTTACCGGTCAACCTTGAGCACCGCCAGGAAGGCTTCCTGGGGTATTTCCACGCTACCTACCTGCTTCATGCGCTTCTTGCCTTCCTTTTGCTTGGCCAATAGCTTCTTCTTGCGAGATACATCGCCGCCATAACATTTGGCCAACACGTCCTTGCGCATGGCCTTGACGGTGGAACGCGCAATGATCTGACTGCCAATCGCCGCCTGGATAGCGACATCAAACATTTGCCGGGGGATCAACTCCTTCATTTTCTCGACCAGCGCCAAGCCACGATGACGCGCGTCGTCCAAGTGGCAAATCATGGCCAGGGCGTCGACCTTGTCGCCATTGATCAGCACATCCACCTTGACCAGCCGCGAGGCCTCGAAGCGGACAAAGTTATAGTCCAGAGAAGCGAAGCCGCGTGAAGTCGATTTCAGGCGATCGAAGAAGTCCATCACCACTTCCGCCAAGGGGACTTCATAGGTGAGGGACACCTGGTTGCCCAGGAATTTCATGTCCTTCTGCACTCCACGGCGGTCTTCGCAGAGCTTGATGACATTGCCCAGATACTCCTGCGGCACCAGGATATGACACTCGGCGATCGGCTCGCGCAGTTCATCCACCGTGCCGCCTTCCGGCATTTTCGAGGGATTGTCCACATAGAGCAGTTCGCCATTGCGACGGACAGCCTCATAGACCACGGTTGGCGCCGAGGTAATCAGGTCCAGGTTGTATTCACGCTCCAGGCGCTCCTGCACGATTTCCATGTGCAGCATGCCCAGAAAACCGCAACGGAAACCAAAACCCAGCGCATCGGAAGACTCCGGTTCGAAAAACAGTGCCGAATCATTCAGCTTCAGCTTTTGCAGCGCCTCTCGGAAAGCCTCGAAATCACTGGAATCAATCGGGAACAAACCCGCATAAACCTGCGGCTTGACCTGCTTGAATCCGGGAAGCATCTCGACATCCGGCGTGGCGGCCAGCGTCAGCGTATCGCCGACCGGCGCGCCGAAGATATCCTTGATCCCGGCGATGATGAAACCGACTTCCCCGGCCTCCAGCGCCCCGGTTTCCGTATGCTTGGGGGTGAATACGCCGACACTGCTGACCGGATGGCTCTGGCCGGTGCTCTTGACCAGTACCTTGTCACCCTTGCGGATACGGCCATGCTTGACCCGCACCAGCGAAACCACCCCCAGATAGTTGTCAAACCAGGAATCAATGATCAATGCCTGCAGCGGTGCCTCCCGCTCGCCCACCGGCGCGGGGATGCGCGCAATCAGGTCTTCCAGCAAATCATCCACGCCCAGACCGGTCTTGGCGCTGACCCGGCAGGCGTTTTCTGCTTCGATGCCAATGATTTCCTCGATTTCCTTGATCACCATTTCCGGCTCGGCCTGCGGCAGGTCGATCTTGTTCAATACCGGCAGCACTTCCAGGCCTTGTTCGATGGCGGTATAGCAATTGGCCACCGACTGCGCCTCTACGCCCTGGGCGGCATCGACCACCAGCAACGCTCCCTCGCAGGCGGCCAAGGAGCGGCTGACCTCATAATGGAAATCGACGTGACCGGGGGTATCGATAAAGTTGAGCTGATATTTGACGCCATCCCTTGCGGTGTAATACAGGGTCACGGAGTGCGCCTTGATGGTGATGCCGCGCTCACGCTCCAGATCCATGGAGTCCAGCACCTGCTCCTGCATTTCGCGATCGGCGAGACCGCCGCAAATCTGGATGAAACGGTCGGCCAGCGTGGATTTACCGTGGTCGATGTGAGCAATGATGGAGAAGTTGCGGATGTGCGAAATGTCAGACACAGCTTGTCCCGGATAACGAGAAAAAAAGATGCGGCATTCTACCCGAAGCCGGACGAATCACCAAAGAATAAGCGACCGGGTGACCGCTGCGTGTCACCGTATCGTCGGCGTCGTGTCGGACTTCCGTGACTCCGGCGCTATCAAGCAGCCATGCCTGCGCCGGAGCATATCCTCTATAATCGCCCTTCTTAAAAGCCAAGGCGCCCCGCTCATGAGCGTTTATCAAGCAGTCCTGTTCGATCTGGATGGTACCCTGGTGGATACCGCCCCGGATTTCATCCGTGTCCTCAATCGGCTCCGGATTCATTACGACCGCCCCCCGCTGCCCCATGACATCATCCGCGCCGCCGTATCGGCCGGAGCGAGAGCCATGGTACAGACCGGCTTCCCCGAACATGCGCCGGACTCCGAGGAGTTCCTGCGCTTGCGTCAGGAATTCCTTGACCTGTATGCCCAAGGCCTCACTGCGGAAAGCCGCCTGTTTGAGGGGATGGATCCCTTGCTCACAAGCCTGGAGCATCAGGGCATCCCCTGGGGCGTCGTGACCAACAAGCCCCGGGTCTATACCGAACCCCTGCTGGCGGGACTGGCGCTCGACCAGCGCTGCCGGGTGGTGGTTTGCCCTGACGACGTCCGCCGCACCAAGCCGGATCCCGAACCGATGCTGCTGGCCTGCCATCAATTGGGTGTGGCTCCGTCAGGCTCGGTATATATCGGCGATCATCTCCGTGACATCGAAGCCGGCCGCAATGCCGGGATGCCAACCATCGCCGCCGGGTGGGGATATATTGTGGCAGGAGAAGACCCGGCCGACTGGCGCGCCGACCAACTGGCGATGACCGTGCCGGAACTGTATTCCCTGCTAGAATTGACTCAGGCCTAACCTGCCGGACATCGGCCTTTCCACCGTATTGATCATGAGGTTTTCCATGTCTAACACCGGACTTGACTATGTCGCCCCGGATGGCTTGCTGCAAGGACGGGTCATCCTGGTGACCGGGGCTAGCGACGGCATCGGCCGCGCCGCCGCCCTTGCTTATGCCCGACTGGGCGCCACCGTCGTATTGCTGGGACGCGACCTGCAGAAACTGGAACAGGTTTATGACCTGATTGAAAAAGGCGGGCATCCCCAGCCCGCCATTATTCCGATGAATTTCAGTTCGGCCACGCAAGCCGATTTTGATCAACTGGCGGTCAGTATCGAACAGGAATTGGGGCGGTTGGACGGCATCCTCCATTGCGCCGGCTTGCTGGGGGACATCACCCCGCTGGAGATGTACGATCCCGACACCTGGGACGAATTGATGAAGGTCAACCTGCGGGCACCATTCGTGCTGACACAGGCCATGCTGCCGCTGCTGAAGCGCTCGCCGGACGCTTCGGTGATCTTTGTCAGCAGCAGTGTCGGCCGCAAGGCCCGCGCATTCTGGGGAGCGTATGCTGTCTCCAAGCATGGCATCGAAGCCCTGAGCGCCCTCTTTGCGGACGAAACAGCCAACACCTCACATATCCGCTTCAACTGCATCAACCCCGGAGGCACGCGGACCGTAATGCGCGCCAAGGCCTACCCGGCGGAAAACCCGGCGACGGTAAAAACCCCGGAAGAGATCATGCCGGTCTTTATCTGGCTGATGGGACCCGACAGCCAGGGCGTGACCGGTCAGTCCCTGGATGCCCAAGCCCCCCGCTCCCCCTGAAAACATCAAGGCCGGGCATAAGCCCGGCCTTGTTCACAGCGCAGGAAAAAACTCAGGAATCCTCGCGCTCGACCCCCGCCTCCAGATACGACTCTCCTTTGCTGTTGCCATCACGGCGCTGCTGACGCAGGAAGCCGCCGCGTCGCGCCGGCAACGGCTTCTCCTGCATGCGCTCGGCGCGGCGCTTGGCCAGGCCGTAAAGGCCGGTGCCAGTTCGCGGCTTGAGCTTGACCAGCGCCGTCAGGCCGTCGATTTCCTCCTTGTCCAACTCCATCCATCGACCGGTGTGCAACTGGCGCGGCAGTGAAACCGTGCCGTAACGGATACGCAGCAAGCGGCTGACGCGAAGCCCCTGGGATTCGAACAGTCGACGCACTTCGCGGTTACGGCCTTCCTTGACAACCACCTGATACCAGCGGTTAATGCCTTCGCCGCCAACCTCGAAAAAGGATTCAAATTTGGCGGGGCCATCCTCCAACTGCACGCCGTCCAGCAATTGCTGGCGAATGCCGGGAGTCACCTCCCCCATGACACGGACGGCATATTCCCGCTCCACCTCATTGGAAGGATGCATAAGGCGGTTGGCCATTTCCCCGTCATTGGTAAACAGCAGCAATCCGGAACTGTTGATGTCCAGGCGCCCCACCATGACCCAGCGATCACCGCGCAACGGCGGCAGGCGGTCAAACACCGTGGGCCGCCCTTCGGGATCGTGACGGGAGCAAATTTCCCCTTCGGGCTTATAGTAAATCAACACGCGGCGCTTGGTTTCTTCCTCAACCGTGAAATGCACCAGCCGGCCATCCACCCGCAACTCATCACCCGCCTCGATACGCTCACCCAACTGGGCTATTCTGCCGTTAATGCTGACACGACCCTGTGATATGGCCTCTTCCATGTGACGGCGTGACCCAAGACCCACGCGGGCCAAGACTTTCTGCAACTTTTCGCTCATGGCTTCAGCCTATACTCACTCATTACTAACCAGGCCCTCGTTCGGCAGTTCTTTTTGTTTTCCCGCTGCCCATTGTGCTTCCAGATCCCGTGAAATGCTCTCCATGTCACGGACAGCCGCCAGCGGGGGCAATTCAGCCAGATTCTTGAGGCTGAATGCATCCAGAAATTGCCGGGTGGTGGCGAGCAATGCCGGACGCCCGGGAACTTCCCGATGCCCGACAACCGCAATCCACTCCCTGTCCAGCAGGGTGCGTATGATCTGTGTACTGACCACCACGCCCCGGATACTTTCGATTTCCGCCCGGGTCACCGGTTGACGATACGCAATAATCGCCAAAGTTTCCAGCAAGGCTCGCGAAAGCCGTTGCGGTTTTTCTTCCCATAGCTTTCCCACCCAGGGCGCATACAACTTTCGCACCTGAAAACGGTACCCGGAGCCGACTTCCACCAGCTCAACAGCCCGATCGGCATAGGCCGCCTGTATTTCAGCCACTACCCGCAACAACTCGGCGCGTCCGGGCTTTTCGCCATCCACAAACAGCTGCTGCAGGCTATCCACGGACATGGGCGTCGGGCTGGCGAAAATCGCGCCTTCAATAATGCCGCGGATGAGCTTGCGGTCTAAGCCCATGCCGACTCCTCCGGGTCCTGGCGCCGGACATAAATCGGGGCGAACACCGCATCCTGCACCAGCCGGATCATTTTCTGCTTCAACAATTCCAGAATGGCCATGAAGGTGACCACCACCCCCATGCGGCCTTCCTGATGTGAGAACAGCTCATGAAACATCAGTTGCACCTGATCATCATGCAAGCGCTCCATGACTTCGCGCAGACGCTGCTCCAGGGTCAACCCTTCCGAGGCCACCACATGGCTCTGACGGAGGTCGGCGCGGCGGAGCACATCCCGCAGGGCATCCAGCAAGGCGGGGAAATCACCGTACAGCGGCTCTTCAACCACCACGATGTTGAGCGGCGCATCGGCCTGCGCCGAAAACACATCGCGCCCTTCCAGCGGCAGCGCATCCAGCTCTTCCGCCGCCTGCTTGAAGCGCTCATATTCCTGCAACCGTCGCACCAGTTCGGCGCGGGGATCATCCTCCTCATCACCGGTTTGCACCGGGCGGGGCAGCAACATCCGGGACTTGATTTCCGCCAGCAGCGCCGCCATCAGCAGGTACTCGCCGGCCAGATCCACCTGCAAGACCTGCATCAGGTCGATGTAGGCCAGGTACTGGTCGGTAATCCGGGAAATGGGGATATCCAGGATATCGAGATTCTGCTTGCGAATCAGGTAGAGCAGCAAATCCAACGGACCTTCAAAGGCTTCCAGCACCACCGCCAGGGCGTCCGGAGGGATATAGAGATCCTCGGGCAACACGGTGACGGCTTCGCCGTACACACGGGCAAGCACCTCGCCGCCTGTCTCCGGAACTACGTCTGCCGCGGGCGCCGGAAACTGGTCCATCACCGGTTACCGGTATCCCAGGCCCATGGCGTCACGCACATCGCGAAGGGTATCCTCCGCCACATCCCTCGCCTTTTCGGCGCCTTCGGCCAGAATACTGCGGATCAGCTCGGGCTGCTCTTCATACTCGCGGGCGCGCAGGCGCATCGGCGCCAACTCGGCATTCACCGCCTCAATCACCGGCTTCTTGCATTCGAGACAGCCTATGCCGGCCGAACGGCACCCCTGTTGCACCCACTGCCGCGTGGCATCATCCGAGTAAATCGTATGCAACTGCCATACCGGACAAACATCCGGATTACCCGCATCGGTCCGGCGAATGCGCTGGGGATCGGTTGGCATGCGACGGATCTTCAGGTCTACACTGTCCGGCTCTTCACGCATGGCAATGGTATTGCCATAGGACTTGGACATCTTTTGACCGTCCAGGCCGGGCATTTTGGAGGCCGGCGTCAACAACGGTTGGGGTTCGGGCAGGATGATCTTGCCGCTGCCTTCCAGCGAACCCAGCAGCCGCTCCTTGTCGCCCAGGGTGATGTTCTGCTGATCAAGCACCAGCGAACGGGCGGTTCCCAGCGCCTCTTCGTCCCCGGTCTCCTGATACCGCCGGCGCAGGTCAACGTAGACCTTGGCCGCTTTCTTTCCCATCTTGGCGATGCCGGATTCAACCAGTTCCTCAAAACCCGGTTCACGGCCATACAAATGATTGAAGCGGCGGGCAACTTCCCGGGTGAGCTCGATATGCGACACCTGGTCGGCGCCGACCGGCACCTGTCCGGCGCGGTACAACAGGATGTCCGCGCTCTGGAGCAACGGGTATCCCAGAAAGCCGTAGGTGGCCAAATCCTTTTCCTTCAGTTTTTCCTGCTGGTCCTTGTAAGTCGGCACGCGCTCCAGCCAGCCCAGCGGCGTCATCATCGACAGCAGGAGGTGCAGTTCGGCATGCTGCGGCATCCGCGACTGGACAAAAACGGTGGCGGCCTTGGGGTTGACACCGGCCGCCAGCCAGTCAACCACCATGCCATAGACACTTTTCTCGATGATGCGCGGATCCTCATAGGCCGTGGTCAACGCATGCCAGTCCGCGACAAAGAAGAAGCATTCATGCTCATACTGGAGATTGACCCAGTTGCGCAACACACCATGATAATGACCGAGATGCAACTGGCCGGTGGGACGCATGCCGGACAGCACACGGGAGGATGAGGGGACAGCGCTCATGACTTTCCGGGAATAAATAGATGAAAATGAATTCTTGGAATTATAGCGGCGGACCATCCCAAAAATGAACGGATGGCCCGACATTCGCACAAATAAAAAAAGGCAGACCATCTCGGTCTGCCCGTAATGCAAATTACCACCATCAAAAAGGAGAGACGCCCAACCTAAGGCATCTGCGC
>CAZPZK010000044.1:0-5766 GCA_964591095.1 uncultured Moraxellaceae bacterium
ACCCCGCACCGCCTGCTGGCCGAACTGCAGGCCATTGAAAACCACGCCGGCCGTATCCGGAAACGGCACTGGGGCCCGCGCACGCTGGATCTGGACCTGCTCCTCTATGCCGAGGATGAAATCCGCACCACCCACCTGACCGTTCCGCATCCGGAGATGGCCCTTCGCGGCTTTGTCATTGTCCCACTGCTGGACATTGCTCCCGGGGTGGTTTTGCCAAATGGGACAAAAGCCGCTAGCCTACAGGCCGCCACACCCGGACCGGACTTGCACGTCCTGGCCGACTCCGGCTGGTGGCAATCCTGAAATCCGTGAGGTGCCCGCATGCCTGTCTCCCTGACCACCCTGCGCGACCTGAAGCAGCGTGGCGAAAAGTTCGCCATGATCACCTGCTATGACGCCCTCTTTGCCCAGACCATGAACCAGTGCGGCGTCGAATGCCTGCTGATCGGCGATTCGCTGGGCATGGTATTGCAGGGCCATGATTCCACCCTGCCGGTCAGCATGACCGACATGATCTATCACACCCGTTGCGTGGCGCGCGGCAACCGCCAGTCCTTCATCGTCGCCGACATGCCGTTCATGTCCTACGCCACCGTCACCGACGCACTGAAAAACGCCGGTGAACTGATGCAGGCCGGCGCGCATGCCGTAAAGCTGGAAGGAGGCGGCTGGCTGGCCGAGACGGTCACGCAAATGGCGCGCTGCGGCATCCCCGCCTGCGTGCACATGGGACTGACCCCGCAATCCGTCAATGTCTTCGGGGGCTACAAGGTGCAAGGCCGTTCGGCGGAAGCCGCCGCGAAAATGGTCGAGGACGCGCGCCTGCTGGAACAGGCCGGGGCCGCGCTGCTGCTGCTGGAATGCGTGCCGACCCCGGTCGCGAGACAGGTCACGGAGGCCGTGCGCATTCCGGTGATCGGCATCGGCGCGGGTCCGCATTGCGACGGCCAGGTTCTGGTGCTGCACGACCTGCTCGGCATGTACCAGGGCAAACCCGCGCGTTTCGCCAAGAACTACCTGCAAGGCCGCGACTCGGTGGCGGACGCCCTGAGTGCCTATGTGCGGGAAGTCAAGTCGGGCGTTTATCCGGCGCCAGAGCACGGCTTCAGCCAATAATCCGGAGATCCGCGCATGAAAACCGAACATACCATTGACGGCCTGCGCGCACAGCTGCGCCAGGCCCGACGCGACGGCAAGACCATCGGCTTCGTGCCGACCATGGGCAACCTCCATGCCGGGCACATTTCGCTGGTGGAACGCGCCAGGGCCGAATGCGACCTCGTCGTCGCCAGCATCTTTGTCAACCCGACGCAATTCGGGGCGAATGAAGACTTTGGCACGTATCCGCGCACGCTGGAGGCCGACAGCCAGCTGCTTGCCGCCGCGCACTGTGATTTCCTGTTCGCTCCCGCCGCCACCGAAATGTACGCCAACGGCCTGAACCAGAGCACGATCGTCCACGTCGCCGAATTGGGCAAGGAGCTTTGCGGCGCACACCGTCCCGGTCATTTTGACGGGGTCAGCAGCGTGGTCAGCAAGCTCTTCAACATCGTGCAACCCGATATTGCATTCTTTGGGGAAAAGGATTTCCAGCAGCTCGCTATCATCCGCCGCATGACCCGGGAATTGAACTTTCCCATTGTCATTACCGGCGTGCCGACCCTGCGGGCGGCGGACGGCCTGGCGCTGAGCTCGCGCAACGGCTATCTCAGCCCGTCCGAACGCGAACAGGCCCCGATGATCTACCGCACCCTTTGCCAATTGCGGGATGCCATCCGCTACGGTCAGCGCGATTACGAAATGCTGACCGAAGCCGCCCGCCTGCACTTGCAAAAGTCGGGATTTGAGCCAGACTATGTATCGGTCCGTCGCGCTGTCGACCTGCTGCCGGCCGAGGCAGATGACACTGACTTGGTGATCCTTGCCGCTGCTCGGTTGGGCAGGACCCGACTGATCGACAACCTGGCTTTTGACCTGACGGCGGCGGCCTGAACGCAACTTGTTGGACAAGATGCATCTTTTTTGGGTTCCGGATGATTGAACCCAACTAAAGTTTGGGGCAAAATGGCGCGCCATTTCGCCCCTGAAATGGGATTATGCCCGCGCACCCCCACCCGGAGGCCAACGCCATGCAATGCACCATGCTCAAAGCCAAACTGCACCGCGCTTGTGTGACTCATGCCGAACTGGATTATGAAGGTTCCTGTGCCATTGACGGCAATTTGCTCGACTTGGCGGGCATTCTGGAATATGAACAGATCCAGATCTACAACGTCACCAACGGCGAGCGTTTCACGACCTACGCCATCCGCGCCGAAGAAGGCTCGCAAATGATTTCGGTAAACGGCGCGGCCGCCCACAAGGCCCGGCCGGGTGATCGCGTCATCATCTGCACCTACGCCAACTACAACGCCAACGAGCTGATCAATTTCAAGCCGCGTCTGGTGTACTGCAATGCGGACAATACCGTCAGCCACAGCGCCAATGCCATTCCGGTACAGGTTGCCTGATTCACCGCTCGCATTGATAAAGCCCCGCTCCCGCTTGGTAGCCGGGGCTTTTCTTTTTGGACTTCCGCCCCGCTCCAACCTTCTCCCCCGCGCTAATAAAACACCGCTATAATCATCCGGCGTCATTACCCGCCGGAAGCCGCCATGTCCACCGCCCGCCAGATTCTGCTGTACACCGAAGCCGAGTACCTTGAGGGCGAGAAGAACGCCGACATCCGGCATGAATACATTGACGGCCGCATCTACGCCATGTCCGGTGCCAAGGCCGCCCACAACCGGATTGCCGGGAATATCTTCGCGGAACTCCGGTCGCACCTGAAGGGGAAGCCCTGCCAGCCTTATACGGCGGACATGAAGGTGCGCATTGGCAGCAAATACTTTTATCCCGATGTGATGGTGGACTGCTCGGAGCTTCCGGATGAAAGTTATTTCACGGAAACGCCAGTGCTGCTGGTGGAAGTGCTTTCGCGCAGTACCCGGCGCATGGACGAAACCGTGAAGCGGGCGGCCTACATGCAGATTCCCACCCTGCAGGAATACCTGCTGATCGAGCAGGATTTTGTGGATATCGAGATCATCCGCCGCTCCAACCAGTGGCGCTCGGAACGGTTTTACCTGGGCGACAGCCTGACCCTGGAGTCGGTCGGGCTGACGCTGTCGGTGGAGGAAATCTACGACCGGGTTCAGAATGCCGATGTCACGGAGTGGCTGGAGCAGAAGGCAAGAGAGGCACTGAGACAAACTGGCCAGGATGTTTGAAGGGATAGGTTCGCTTCCTCCGTGAGCCTCAACCGTTTTCCCCGTCAGAGTTGATCCGTGCCTTTTCCGCGACCCACTCCTGCATTTCTTCATTATCAATCCGGTCGTAAATTTCTTCGACCGTCAATGTCAGACCAATGGATTCCAGGGTAATGCTGTCACCCAGAAAATACTTTTCAATGGCCCAGTTCGTCCGCCGACGCTGGATTTCGATCCGGACCGAACTTTGTTCCACCAGAATATATTCCTGCACGGTGGGAATACCGGCATAACTCTGAAATTTGGTGGTTTCATCCAGCCGGTGAGTCGAAGCCGAGAGCACCTCGACCACCAGAACCGGCGTGGTCAACATGTTGCCGTCCGCTTTCTCGATGGAACAGTCCACCACCACATCCGGATAGAAATAGCGAGACTCCCCGCCCCGCAGCGACGGTATCTTGACCTTGGTTCCTTCCGAAAAGACACGGCAGGGTTTGCCCTTCAGATGAACGCCAATCTCTCTGACCAGCGTGCTGATCAAGGTTCCATGATTAACGCTGCCGCCGACCATGGCGTAGACATAACCATCAATGAACTCATGACGGGTGTCCGTTTCCTTTTCCAGCGCGAAATAGGCTTCCTCGTTGATGCGGACTTCGGATTTGCGCGCGGCTGAAGCCATGATAATAGCCCTCATTCATTCCTGTCTGGCGGGCTGCGCATGGAAACGCCATGGCGCAGCTCATCATTGTTTCACTACCCTTGTCGGAGCACTATTCGTATCTCAGGCGGCTGACTTCGAATAAACCGTCATCCACCAACTCCCCGTCCAACAACCGGAAAAGGCGCAATTCCTTCTTTTCCTTACCCTCCCCGACCATGAAGGCCCTACCGTAGTGCGCATGAATGGCTCCGGCCTTTTCCTTGTCGTATTGCTGCAATTGCGGTCCCTTGAACTCCACCAACGCCACGCCCTCACCAGCTTTACGGTCTTTTAACGCCACCAGAAAATCCGGGAAGAAGCCTACCCCGCTGGACCAACGATACAAAGCCACCGACTCGGGCTGTCTGACGGGGTTGCGGTGCCACCACAAGACTTCGGGCGAGGTGTCCAGCAATTCGGCAAAACGCAATTCCGAAGGCGACAAATCTCCCGGAAATACACCATACACATTATGCTTTGCGGTTTGAAGGCGATAGGGGGACCGATATAAGGGCGGGAATTCCCGAGCCTGCACCAGAATCTGACTGGCGCGGCAGCGCTTGTTGGCCTGGCGAATCAGCGTGGGGTTTCGCACCAACACCAACTCCAACTGCCTGGTCAGTTCTTCTTCCGATTCCGGCGGTTCAAAGCCGCCGCTTTCCAACGCCATGCGGAACCGCTGACGCAGTGCTTGGAGAAACAGGCGGCTGTCGACATCCGGATAGGCAAAAGCAATCTGCCGCGCTTTTTGGGCAATACCGGCGGGCGACATTTTGGCCCAGACATCCGCGTCCTCGGGGCTTTCCGACTCATCAAATATATTGACCGTGCGCTTGACCAGCTTCGTTTTGAAGCGGTCCCGGTCCGCCAGAATTCCGGAAAAATCGACGAACGAAACCAGTTGGCTTTCAAAGTCATCGGTATGCGGCGGCAATACCTCCGTGACCAGTTTCGGCAAACCCGGAACTTTCAGGGGATAATCGTATTGTTCCTCCGCGTCCAGCTTGAAGGCGCGCACCAAGGCGCTCGGTTCATCTTGCGCACCATGGACCAGGTCGGTCTTGCTCAATTCAGGAAACAGCGGCGCGGCGGCGGAAACCGGAATCGGCCCCGAAGAGGATTTTGTTGTACTTTGAGCCGTTACCGTGAAAGCGGTCTCGGGAACTTCCGCGATAATCGGGGAATCAAAACCCGGCTCCGGGAAAATCGCGGCGGTCTGGCCGGGCTTCACAACTTGCACAAAGGACGAATCCACCGTGAACGTCACCACCGTATCCGGCGTGGTGTTGGCGGTATGTTCCTGGAGTTTGTTGATCACCGCCGCTGCTCCGGTCAGTCCCTCCTGTGCTTCGCGGTTGGCCAGAAAGACATAACCGAAATTCAGCACCGGCGGGGTGTCGGGCCGCCGTTGCAACAGCGGATGGACGCGCATGATGCGGCCCACCACCTGTATACCGAAATTGGCGTCTCGGGTGCCGCGCAGGGCCGCCAGCGTGAAGGCGCGGGGTGCGTCGAACCCCATGGCGATCGCCATTTTGAAAACCAGCACTTCCACGGTCGGGTCCTGAGCCAACGCCTGCAAGTTCGGGTCCGGGTCATCGGATACGTGGACTTTCACCGCCGATTCCGGGAACTTCAGCGGTCCGGTCAAATAGTCACGCACCTTTTCCAGCGCCGCTCCGCCATTCGGCACCTGCACCAGCATCAACGGAGTCAGGGGAATACCGTTATCGGCCAAGGTCTGTTTGATATGGCGGTGCATGGCGGCGCATTCGGACAAGGCGACTTCCTCAAAGTCCACCAACGCGGCGT
>CAZPZK010000044.1:5776-13179 GCA_964591095.1 uncultured Moraxellaceae bacterium
TCATCATTATTGCCCGTCAGAAATTGCGCGGTTTTGACTCCCAACTTCAACAAACCGGCCTGGTAGCCTTCGTAACGGGTAATGCTGGCCCATTCGCCCGAATCCCCTACCTGATATCCGGTTTTTTCCGAGAAAGCAGCCACGTCCGAATCACGGGGGGTGGCGGTCATCATCAGGGCATAGTCGGGCTCCAGCACTTCCGCAAAAAACCGGTAAGCCTCTTTGGCCTTCACAAAGCCGTGATGCGCCTCGTCCACCACCACGCCGATGCGCAAGCCCAGCGCGCGCGCCTGAGCGATGAGCTGATCCACCGATAACCCGGCATCGCCCGTGGTGCGTGCCAGACGCGCTTCCTTGGTCCGGGTGGCCACGGTTTGCCAGGTAATCACAAATAAGGAGCCTGAGGCGAGTTCATCCGGAGTGCGCTGATGTTCAATACTCAGAATTTTCAACTGAGGCGCTTGCCGTTGCAGGCTGGCGGCCGCCTGGTCGATCAACGTGGCATAAGGCGCGAACCAGAACCACACCACTTCATCCAGCGCCGAAAACCGGGCCACGGTTTCCGTGGCGATCAGGGTTTTCCCGATCCCGGTAGGGGCTTGAAGCATCACAGCGGCCGACTGCCGGCGCAGCTTGCCGGTTTCCTTGGGGTTAGTCAGGCGGTTGTAGTCGTCGCGCAGATTCTGAAAACGCAGGACCAGGGCGGCGATATGCCGCTCCTGAAACAGCAAGGGATCAATGCGGCTCATGCGTGTTCCCCTCCCAGCTTGCCGAAGCGGAAGCCGCGCGTCAGATCAGCCGGAATTTCCCGGAGTTGGTTTTCATTGACCCACTCCGCCAGCACGGCCGGGGTCCAGGTATAAACAAGAGCTTGCGGATGCGTCGTCAGCGCCTCGCGCAAGGCGGCTTTCATGGCGGAGGAAGTGGTCGGCAGGTAGATCACGGCCTGATCCAGGTGCACGGAAAGTGACAAACCCACCCCGCGCGGGGTGAGAGGGTGATGATGTTTCATCTGAAGGAAAGACCACACCAAGCCGTCATCCAACTGCTCCTCCAGTCGATGGGTAGGAATGTGTCTGGCCCGCAGATACGCGAACCCACCGCCCAGCCCTTCAACCCGGTCGCCCTTGGCGGAGACATACCCTTCAGCGGCGCGGCGGACGCGGGTGGCGCAAACATCGCGGCACAGGTTTTTTCCCGGTTCGTCGGTGGTGGCTTCGGTGCTGGAAACCAGGATGAAGCGGCGGTCGCCGCCGTCTTCCCGGTTGAGTTGCAGGACGGCCTGGGCCAGAGTTCCCGACCCGGCAAAGAAATCCAGCACCAGATCGCCGGGCCGGGTGGCCAGGCGAAGGATACGGTCCATCAACTGCAAGGGCTTGGGGGTGGAAAACACGTCCTCATTGCGGTCTTTGGGCAAGATCTCATTAAGCTGTTTTTTGGCGTCCTGGGTGTGGCCCACGGCGTCGTATGTCCACAAGGTTTGCGGCACCACGCCCTGTTTGACTTCGGAGAGAAAGCGTTTTAACGCCGGGATATTGTTTCCCTCTTTGCCCCACCAGATGCGGTTATCAGCGTTCAGCTCTGAAAATTTCGCCTGCGACACAACCCAAAAACGACCTGCTGGAGGTCCCTCAATCACTCTGCCTGACGGGCAAGTGATTGGATAACGCCCTTCTCCATAATAGTTTCTTGCAGTCAAATCTCCAGGCTTCCACAAACCTCGCGGATCATTGTCCGGATTCTTATACGCCTTGTCCTGTTCCGCTGAGCGCGGCAATGGATTTGGCCTCCAGATATCCCTGTTGGCGGCATAGACCAGCACATATTCATGGTCATCGGAAAAGTGGACCGCCGTATTCTTGGGGGAATAGACCTTTTGCCAAATGACGTTGGCGATAAAATTGTGCTCGCCAAACACCTTGTTCATCAACAACCCGAGATTGAACAACTCGTTGTCATCAATGGACACAAACATCACCCCGTCCTCCGCCAGCAAATCCTTGGCCAGACGCAAGCGCTGGTACATGAACTCCAGCCAGGTGGAATGACGGTAACGGTTCACCGGGTCGAAATAGCTGTCGTTATAGACGAAGTCCTTGCGTCCGGTGTTGTATGGCGGGTCAATGTAGATCAGCTTAACCTGCCCGGCATGGGTGCTGACCAAATGCCGCAGGGCGTCATAATTGTCCCCTTCAATAATCAGATTGCGCCACGGCGCCGCGCCGCAACTCAGCGCCGGGTCCAACTCCAGCCCCACAAAATCGCGGTTCAGTGCCCGGTCGGGCGCAATATTCCGCCGCTCCCACACCAGACCGTAGGGGGTCTGGCTGTCGCGTCGCTTCAGCAGGTCGATCAGCGCCTCGCGGCTCAGGTTTTCGTATTCCGTTGACATGAAAATCTCAATATTTCCCGCAGGTTGCTCTGTTCATACATCACCCCTGCATCCAGTTTTCCACCCGCAATCCCGGCACCCGCTCAAATTCCCTGACATTATCCGTCACCAGTACCATCCCCAAAGCCCGGGCATGCGCGGCTATCAGCAAATCATTCGGTCCTATCGGTTGCCCCGTCATTTCCAGATAACGGCGGATTACCGCATATTCCTCATCCACGCCGCTTTCCAAAGGCAACACCGGAATCGCCGACAGCAATTGCTCAACGCGACGGGACAAGGCCTCCGATTGCTTCTTGGCCGCGCCAAAACGCAATTCACAGGCCACCACAATACTGACGCATACCGCCAACTCGCCCACCCGGGCAATCCGTTGCATGACAGCCCCCTGGGGAAACCGTATCAAATGTGAAACCGCGTTCGTATCCAACGCATAGCTCAGGCTCATTGCGGCAATTCCACATCATCCAGGCTGGGCAAACCGACATCCACCTCCGGGAATTCCACATCCAGCGGCTCCATGGCGGCCAGCATCGCCAACAGCGAAGGCTTCACCACCGGCATGATCATCAAGCAACCGCCCTCCTTGCGGATCAGCACTTCTTCCCCTTCCAGCTCAAATTCCCGGGGTATGCGCACGGCCTGGTTCCGTCCGTTGCGAAATAGCCGGGCATGACGTTCGATACTCATGGGTACAACTCCTGATGGCATATGCCAAAGCATAGGCCAGGAATCCTCTGACGTCAAAAGCCCCCAATCCCTCAGTAAAACACCCCCACCCAAACCGTCTCCCCGTCCTCCCGGGTCCACTCCACCCGATGCCGCTCCCCCGGGGCAATATCCACCCAGTCCCCCGGCCGCAAGCGCAACTCCCGGTCGCCCTCCTCAAAGCGCAACACCGCTTCCCCGCTCACCAGCAGCACCCACTCCGCTTCATCCTGCGCATACCAGAACCCCGGCGGTGACGCGCACAATCCGCGGGACACAATCCGCTCCACCCGCACCCCGGGCCGGGCGGCCAGCGTCTCGAAGGACTCGCTGCCCGCCTCGCCCGACACCCCGTCCCGCAGGTTGCCGCAGCGCATGTCAATACAGCCCTGTCATGGCCCGGATGATATGGTAGTGATCCTCGAACATCCTTTCCGGCGCCACGGATGACAGGGGGGTCCAGAAAGCCGCCCGCGCGTCATCTCCGCCCTTGACCTTGGGCAGCGTGGAATCGGTGGGTTTGAGATCAAAGTGGAAGGCGTGCGTAATCGTCCTCCCCCGCGCGGAACGGTAGGGGTCATCAAATACCTGCTGCCCCTTGATCGCCCCCTTCAACACCGGTTCCGGCACTTTCAGCCGGGTCTCTTCACGCAGTTCGCGGATGCACGCGGCCAACAGCGTTTCCTTTTGATCGACAAAGCCGCCGGGCAAGGCCCATTGTCCCATGCCGGGCCGGGCCTTGCGTTCCACCATCAGGATATGCCCGGCCTGGATGACCACCGCATCCACGGTAACAAACGTCGGCGGGTAAGGCGCGCTTTCCCAGGTCTTGCGATACTTCGCGATGAACTCCGCCTCGCGGTTGAGTTCGGCAAAAGCGGCGGATTCCATGAAATCCTTGAGGAAGCGCCAGCTTCCTTCCGGAAACAGCCGCGGGTCCGGCATCTGCCCCAGCAAATAACGGTCACGCAGCGGTGTCGCCGAAATGGACCCGAAATTATCAACGGACACGCTGTCCCATTGCGGAAAAAGTCGCAGGTAATAGGAGCTTTCATCCTTCAAATGTCCGATCAGCCCGATACGCGCGGCGGACGGCCGCTCCCGGCCCTCGACGACGGCGCGCACGCCCTCCTGTACGTTGCGCACCCAGACATCGTCATTGTAGAGACAGTCTTCCAAAGGCTGGAGATGAACGCGGGACCGGGCATCCGGCGACAGACTGGCGCGGATCATGGCCATCCGCTCCTCCAGGGTGAACGGATTGCGCAAATTGCGCGGCTGGCGGGAAGAACCAATCAGGACAATGACTTCCCGGCCCAAGGTCAACGCTTGCTCGATCACACGCAGGTGAGCAATGTGGAAAGGCTGGAAACGCCCGATAAAGACGAGAAAATCGTACATGGCAGCAAACCCCTTGCTGGTGTGGAAAAACGGCGCTGTCTGTCAGCACCGGCGTTAAACCGGGCAGGAATCCCCTACCACGGTGACTTCTGATAATACGTGACGTAGCAATCGCCATCCAGACAGATCATGGGATCCTTGTTGCGCGGGTGATTCCTCAGTTCCAGCCGGTACTGTTTCCGTCCCCCGGCATCGGATAGAGCATGAAGTTCGTGACGGGTGGCGGTCCAGCGGCCACTGTCGGTCGACTGGGAAGCCGTGCCGCCATGCATACCGGCGCCATAAGCGCTCATGGACGCTTCCCGGCCATAGGTATAACGGCCATTATCCGTCAGCGTGAAGCATTCGCTGCTGGAGGAACCGCCCCCGCTATTGGCGCTGAAGGAGGTCACCCGGCACCAGGTTCCGGCCAGCAGGCCGGGCTCCAGCATCCCGCCCCCCGCAGTTGCGGAACCGGACGCCGGTTTTCCGCGCCGCAACACCAGACCACCCGGCAAGTCCTCGCCTTGCACAACCAGGGCATCGCCCTGCCGACGGTAGCTGTACATCACGACTTGCCCGTCCCGCAGATGCAGAATCAGCACGCCACCGGCGGCCTCGTATTTCAAGGCTTCGCCATCCAGCGCGCCACTGCCGTCCTTGTTGAGCTCCAGTAACAGCGGCTGGCCATTGAGATTGCCATGCCATTGGCCGTCCAGCACGCCGGCAAACGCCGGAATAGCAGCGCTACCCAGCAGCGCGACAAGCAAGGCCACCGGCAATCCCTTCATGAGCGTTCTCCCTGCCCGTTCGGGCCTAGAACGGCACCTTGCCGGTCAGCATGTCCTTGTACATCACCCAATCTCCCATGAAGCTGTAGACCGGGTACTTGAAGGTGGCGGGCTTGTTGTGCTCAAAAAAGAAGTGGCCTACCCAGGCGCAACCGTAGCCGGCGGCAATTCCGGCCGCGATGTACCGCTTCTTGCCCGTCAGCATCGCGGCGCCCAGCCCGACCAGACCCAGCGTGCTGCCCACGAAATGCAGGCGGCGGCAGGTACTGTTCTCGTGCTGGCTGAGGTAAAAGGGATAGAACTCCTCGAAGCTGTTGAACACCTCGGGAAAGGCATCAACGGAGGCAGCTTCGGCATCCATCAGTTCGGTGGGGTAGGCAGGCGTGGTCATGGCCATCTCCTTTTTGTTTTATGGCGGCAATTCCGCTAGCATAGCAGGCTATTTTCGTCTGTCCATGCCGCCTGGAACCATGCGTATCACAATCATGCTGCTCTGCCTGGGATTGCTTGCCGCCTGCGGCCAGAAAGGGGCGCTCTACCTGCCCGAAAAGCCGGCGCAGGCCCCCGCGAATCCAACATCCCAACCCTGAATTCCGAGTACTCCATGACCGCCTTTACCTACCGCAGCGGCACGCTGTTTGTTGAAGACCTTTCACTTCAAGCACTGGCCACCCGTTTCGGCACCCCGCTGTACGTCTATTCCCGCGCTCAACTGGAAGCCCATTACCGGGCATTCGATGACGCCTTTGCCGAGATACCGCATCAGGTCTGCTATGCGGTCAAGGCTAATTCCAATATCGGGGTACTCAATGTCCTGGCGCGGCTTGGCAGCGGTTTTGACATCGTTTCCGGCGGCGAATTGACGCGCGTGCTGGCTGCGGGCGGCGATCCCGCCAAGGTGGTTTTTTCCGGGCTGGGCAAGCAGGAGTCCGAAATCGAGGATGCCTTGAATGCCGGCATTGCCTGCTTCAATGTCGAATCCGATGCCGAACTGGACCGCCTGAGCGCAGTCGCCACCCGCCTCGGCAAAACCGCCCCGATTTCCCTGCGCGTCAATCCGGACGTGGATGCGGGCACCCACCCCTATATTTCCACCGGCCTCAAGGAAAACAAGTTCGGCATTGCCATCGAGGATGCCCTGGATGTCTACCGCCGCGCCGCCGCCTTGCCCGGCCTGAAAATTGTCGGCATTGATTGCCATATCGGCTCGCAGCTCACCACCGCCCTGCCCTTTGCCGACGCGCTGGAACGGGTGATGGCCATGATCGATACCCTGGCCGCTCACGGAATTACCCTGGAGCACCTCGATATCGGTGGCGGCTTGGGCGTGCGTTACCGTGACGAGGCCCCTCCCACCCCGGCCGAATATGCCGCCGCGCTGCTGCCGCGCCTGAAAGCCCGTAACCTGAAAGTCTACATGGAGCCGGGTCGCGCCATTGCCGCCAATGCCGGCGTGCTGTTGACCCGGGTGGAGTTCCTCAAGCCCTCCGCCCACAAGAATTTTGCCGTGGTCGACGCCGCCATGAATGACCTGATCCGCCCTTCGCTGTACAGCGCCTGGATGGACATTGTCGCCGTCACCCCGCGCGATGAAGAACGCCTGCCGTATGACATAGTCGGCCCGGTGTGTGAAACCGGGGACTTTCTCGGCAAGGAACGCAAATTGGCGCTGCGGGCCGGTGACCTGCTGTCGGTGATGGGCGCCGGCGCCTACGGTTTTGTCATGAGCTCCAATTACAACACCCGGGGACGCGCCGCCGAGATCCTGGTCGATGGCGAACAGGCGTTCACGGTCCGCCGCCGGGAGACCGTTGCCGACCTGCTGGCACTTGAATCCTTGCTGCCCTGAAGTCAATATAGCCGCAACGTCAAGTATTTACAGAGAGTGCCATTATGCGTCTGGAATTCACCAAGATGCATGGCCTCGGCAATGATTTCGTGGTGATCGACCTGGTCACCCAGCGCGTGCGGCTGGAGCCGCCGCAAATCAGACAGATTGCCGACCGCCATTTCGGCGTGGGCTTCGATCAGCTATTGATTGTAGAACCGCCAACGCGTCCCGATGTGGACTTCAAGTACCGCATCTTCAACGCCGACGGATCGGAAGTCCAGCAATGCGGCAACGGCGCGCG
>CAZPZK010000045.1:0-13161 GCA_964591095.1 uncultured Moraxellaceae bacterium
GCATGGGAGATCTGCGCAGCACCTTCCGGCACCTGGCCCCGGCCCTGGTCGACGCCGCGTTCCGGGTCGCCGCGATGGATCTGCGGGTGCACGGGGACAGCGACGCAACCTTCACCGAGTACGACGACACGACGGCGACACCGCTCGATCTGGCCGCCACGCTGTTGATGCCGGGGTCGGGGATTGTCATTCATTCCGCAACCTTTGTTGGTGCGGATCACGCCGCCGGGACGTTCGGTCCGCTCAATTTCGGTGTGACCCGTATTGGCGGCGGGGTGCTGCTGACCAGCGGCAAGGCGGATCTCCCCATGTCCAACACCCAGACCGGCTTCGGGCAAAGTAACGGACTGCCGGGCGATACCGTGCTGGAGCAAACGATCAATGCGGTCTATCCCGGCCAAACCAGTTATGACGCCACCGTCCTGACCGTGGATTTCACGGTGACAGACACGTCCATGACCCAGATTTCCCTGGACCTGATGTTTGGCTCCGATGAATATCCGGAGTACGCCAACAGCTTTGTCGATATCGCGGCGGTCTATGTGGATGGTGTTAACTATGCCTTTTTCGGCAATGGCAAGCCCCTCAGCGTGCTGACGGAGAATCTGGGGCAGTTCTACGACAATACCGGCGGATCGCTCAACAACGAATATGACGGGCTGTCCGTCAACCTGCAATTGACAGGCCATCTGGCGACCATGGCCACCGGCCACCATACCCTGCGGCTGGCGATTGCCGATACCAAGGACAGCATTCTGGACTCCGGTTTGTTTGTGTCCAACCTGCGGGTATCCAGCGGCGGAAGCGGCGGCATCGTGGCGCAGGCCGACGACTGGCTGGACGGTGGCGAGGGCGCGGACAATATGTCTGGCGGCCTCGGCAATGACACCTATGTGGTCGATAATTCCGGCGATGTGGTGACCGAGTTGTCCTCGCAAGGCAATGACCGGGTGCAGAGCAGTATCAGTTACACCCTCGGCGATAATCTGGAAGAGCTGGAGCTGACCGGTACCGGCAATGTCAACGGTACCGGCAATTTCCTGGCCAACATCCTGCTCGGGAACAGTGGTAACAACACCCTGGCGGGGGACGCCGGCAATGACTGGCTGGATGGCCGGGGCGGCGCGGATATCCTGAGCGGCGGACTGGGTGATGATGTCTACATTGTGGATAGCAGCAATGACGTGGTCAGCGAGTCCGAAGACAGCGGTTATGACCGGGTCTACAGTTCCGTCAGTTATACCCTGGGCCTGAATGCCGAGTCCCTGCAATTAACCGGGTCCGACAACATCAGCGGGACGGGCAATGCACAGCAAAACCTGATCACGGGCAACGGCGGCCATAACCGGCTGGATGGCGGCGCGGAAAAGGATGTGATGAAGGGCGGTGCCGGTAATGACACGTATGTCGTGGACAATATTGATGATGTGGTGTCTGAACTGGCCGGAGAAGGGACGGATACGGTGGAGTCGGCGAAGTCCTGGACGCTGGCGGATCATCTGGAAAATCTGGTGCTGACCGGCGCGTTGAACAATCAGGGCAGCGGCAACAGCCTCGACAATGTGCTGACCGGCAACAGCGGGGTCAACCTCCTTACCGGTGGCGCGGGGAATGACATTCTCGATGGCGGCGCGGATGCGGTGGTGGATACCTTGACCGGGGGTACCGGTGATGACACCTACTGGATTCAGTATGAAGGCGCCGATACCGTGGTGGAGAACAGCGGTGAGGGCACCGACACTATTCGCGCCAAGATGAGTTATACCCTCGGGGCCAATCTGGAAAACCTGCAACTGGAAAGTTCCGGCAATCTGTCCGGCGTCGGGAACGCCCTGGCCAACCGTATCACCGCTTGGGAAGGCAACAACCTGCTGGACGGCGGGACGGGCGCGGATAGTCTGGCCGGTGGTCAGGGCGACGATACTTACGTCGTGGATCACGCCGGAGACCAAGTGACGGAGGATAACGGGGCGGGGCTGGATACGGTTCGCGCCTCCTTGACCTGGACGCTTGCCGCTAATCTTGAACAACTGGAGCTTCAGGGCACGGGCGCCTTTAATGGTTATGGCAACGCGCTGGATAACCGTCTGACCGGTAACAGCGGCAATAATCGTCTGGAGGGTGGGGCCGGCAATGACTGGCTGGATGGCGGTCTGGCCGGTGACAACCTGGTTGGTGGGGCCGGGGATGATGTCTACGTTGTTGATAACAAGAATGACGTTGTGACCGAACTGGCGGGTGAAGGAATCGACACTATGATGTCCTCGCTGTCCCGTACGTTGGTCAACCATGTCGAAAGACTGACGCTGACCGGTGCCAATGCAATCAATGGCACGGGCAACGGCCTGGATAATGTCCTGCAAGGGAACGCTGCCGCCAATGTCCTGAGCGGCCTGGATGGCTCTGACAGCCTGTACGGCCAGGAAGGCAATGACACCCTGGACGGCGGTGGCGGAGCGGATTTTATGGCGGGCGGATTGGGGAATGATATTTATGTGATCAACCATGGCGATGACGCGGCATTTGAAAACGCGGCGGAAGGAACGGATACCGTGCAAAGTGTCATCAGCCTGACCCTGGGCGCCAACCTCGAGAACCTGACGCTGACCGGCAACAACAGCGTCAACGCCACCGGCAACAGCGGCAACAACGTCATCACCGGCAATGCCGGCAGCAACATCCTTAACGGCGGCGGTGGCACCGACAGCCTGCGCGGCGGCGCGGGCAATGACACCTATGTCATCAGCAGCGGCGGCGTCACGGTCGTTGAGAACGCGGCGGAGGGTACGGACACCGTGCAGTCAGCCATCAGCTGGACCTTGGGCGCCAATCTCGAAAACCTGATCCTGACCGGTGTGGAGGCAGTCAGCGGCTCCGGCAATACGCTGGATAACACGCTGACAGGCAATGACGGGGCCAACAATTTAAGCGGTGGAGATGGCATTGACACCATCCGCGGTTATGGCGGCAACGACATCCTGGACGGTGGCCTTGGCGCCGACCGGCTGATAGGCGGCCTCGGGGATGACACCTACCGGGTTGATGATGCGGGCGACATCGTGACCGAAAGCGCCAATGAAGGCACGGATCTCATCCAGTCCGCCATCAGCCTGACCATGGCCGCTGCTGTGGAAAACCTCCTGCTGACCGGCACGGCGGCGCTCAATGGCACGGGCAACGGCCTCAACAACGGGTTGACGGGCAATAGCGGCGTCAACACGCTGAACGGTGGCGCGGGGAATGACACCCTAGATGGTGCGGGTGGCGCGGATACCCTGCTGGGCGGTACCGGCAACGACATCTTTGTGATGGATAACACCGGTGATATCGCCACGGAGAATGCCGGAGAAGGCACGGACACCGTACAGACCGCCCTGTCCTGGACGCTGGGCGCCAACCTGGAAAACCTGACCCTGACCGGCAGCAACGCCGTCAACGGCACCGGCAACACCCTGGCCAACACCCTCACCGGCAACAGTGGCGGCAATGTGCTCAATGGCGGCGGCGGCAGGGATACCCTGATCGGCGGGCTGGGCAACGATACCTATGTCGTTGACAGCAGTGACGATGCCATCACGGAGAACACGGGGGCAGGGACGGACACGGTGCAGGCCTCATTGAACTGGACGCTGGGCGCCAACCTGGAAAACCTGACGCTGACCGGAACAGCCAACCTGAACGGGACCGGCAACACCCAGGACAACACCCTGAGCGGCAACGACGGCAACAACGTGCTGGGCGGCGGCGACGGCGTCGACACCCTGCGTGGCTATGGCGGCAACGACACGCTGGACGGCGGACTGGGGGCGGACAAACTCACCGGGGGACTGGGGGATGACCTGTATTACGTCGACAACTCGGCGGACACGGTGACCGAGAATGCCGGGGAGGGGACGGACACCGTCCGTGCCTCGGCCAGCTGGACCATGGCGGCCGCAGTGGAAAACCTGGTGCTGACCGGCGCTGCGGCGATCAACGGCACGGGCAACAGCCTGGCCAATACCCTCACCGGCAACAGCGCGGCCAACGTTCTCAGTGGCGGCACCGGCAACGACACCCTGAGCGGCGGCCTGGGCAACGATACCTATGTCGTGGCGCGGGGTGATGGCGCGGACACCGTGGTGGACACCGACAGCACGGCGGGCAACACCGATGTACTGAGCTTCCTGAGCGGCGTCGCCCGCGACCAGGTGTGGTTCACGCATGTCGGAAATAACCTGCAGGTCAGCCTGATCGGCACCAGCACCAGCGTGACGATCAGCAACTGGTACAGCGGCACGGCCAACCGGGTGGAGCAGATCAAGACCATGGATGGCGGATCGACGCTGCTGTCGGGCAATGTCGAGAATCTGGTGAGCGCGATGGCGGCGTTTGGCACGCGCCCGGCCGGGGCAACGACGCTGACGGCGGCGGAGCATGCGGCGCTGGATGCGGTGATTGCGGCCAATTGGAGTTGAGGGATAATGGGCCGGTGTGACGCCGGCCCTTCACCGTATGTGTCAAAAAAAGGGCCGCTCGAAAGCGGCCCCGTTTATGACGCGTGCAACTTATTGAATGGCGGAGCAGGTGAGCAGCGTTGTGGAAGTTGCCAGCGGGTTCTGCAGGTTGACATCGGTGCGAGTCCCGGTGATGGTGTACATCTTGCCTGCATTATCAAACACAACCGTGGCGGTGCCGACACTGCCATTCCCCACGGCTGCCAGGGTCACGCTGCGGAATGTCATCGTTTGGCCGTTCACCACCACTTGCGTGTTGGCCACAACAGACAGGTTGTTGGGCGCTACCGTGGAGCTGAAGCCGCCGCCGCTAACAGTCATCTGACCGCTGGCGTTGATCGAGGCGGTACAGTTGACGCTGCTCGGCGTCCCCACCGGATTGGCGGCGGAGGTCGTTACCAACACACCGGCGCCGGTATAGCTGCCTTGCAAGGTCGCGATGTCTGCGGCCGTCACGCTACCGGATTGTACCGTGAAGGATCCGGTGACATTGCTGGCAATTTCCGTTTTCAGTGAGCCGGTGGAGATCGTAATCGATTGTCCACCCTGATTGACGGTCGGAATGGTGACGTTGCTGAAAGTCACATTCTTGTTGGCGGTACTGACAGCGATACCGCTGCAGGACGTGTTGGCGCAATTGAGAATCCCGGCATTGCTGGCATTGCCAAATGTCAGTGAAACCGGGGCATTGGTGGTGGCATTGGTGGCGAGGCTCAGTGTAGTCGTGCCGTTGGTCCAAGTGTAAGTCTTCAGGTTCTGAACCGTCACCATCGCGGCTGTACTCATGTTCTGAACCGAACCGTTAACCGTGACCGAACCATAATCGCCATTTGTGCCGCCACCACCGCTAAAGGTAATGCCGTTGATCAGGTTGTCCATGGAAGCGGGGAGAAGGCTGTTCAGGCCCAGCGCCGCCTGACGGAAAGCGGCCTCGAAGGCATCGCTGTTGAAATTGATGCCTTCGTTGGAGCCGTTGAGTTGACCATCTTCCAGGTCAGCGGCCAGATTGTTGAGGAAATCCAGTGCCGGGGCATTGGAACCGGCCTGGTTGCGCACGGCATGGGCATACATCGCCAGCAGCGCGGCATACCGGCTGCGGATATCATTGGCCAAGCCCGCGAGATCGGCATTGGCATCGACGATCAGCGGGGCGTCGGTGATGTCAAATTCGGGGTCATCCGGGATCAGGTTGGCATTGCGCAACTGGGTGCGGATGGCCGTATTGGCGGCTGCGATTTGTTCGGGTGTCAGGTTGCCGGCACCGAGGTTGCGCATCGCGGCTTCGGTAAAGGCGGTCACGCCCAGCACGATGCCCGGCGTGACGACGGGAAGCGCTGCCCGCAGGTTGAAGTTGGTCAGGTCGGCGCCGCTGATGGTGCGGTTGGCGCCCCGGCCTCCGGCGCCGTTATCCGCGCCTTCATCAAAATAGGTGATGGCTTGCGGAACCCCGTCCACCAGTCGCGGCACGACTTCGGCAATCACCGGGATGCCCACCGGGACATTATGGAAAGTCACGCTGCCGCCATTCAGGTCCTGCGGAGAGCCAATGGGATTGCGGTTGCGCGCATTGCGCAGTACGACACGGGCGTTGCTGATGGCACCTAGCGACGGACTGACCGTCAGGCTGGTGGTGGAGGGGCCGGTAGCGCCCGTGGGCGCGCCCTTGGATCCATCATCGTCATTGCTGTTGCATCCGGCCATGAGGGCGGCGGTCAGGACCGCGACCGTACCGACGAGACGAGACGAGTCTGTTTCATGTTTCAGCTCCTTGACAGGGGTGGTTGTGATTATCGTCTGTCGCTGAATATATGCTCCTTTCCGGCCTGACCCAAGTACTTTTTAGCGCAAAAAAAGCCGGTAGGCGGGATTGTCCGTTTCTTCCGACCATGGGTAGCCAACATCATCCAGCGAGGCATCGAGCTCAGCCTTGGTTTTCTTGCCGACCTGCATGCCGACTAACACACGGCCATAAGCCGCGCCATGATTGCGGTAATGGAACAGGGAAATATTATGTCCGCCCAACCGGGACAAAAAGTTGAGCAGGGCTCCTGGACGTTCGGGGAATTCAAACCGGAACAGGTACTCATCTCCCAGTCCGGCATGGCCGCCGACCAGGTGCCGGATGTGCAGCTTCGCCATTTCATCATCTGACAGGTCCAGAACGGAATAGCCCTTTCTTTCCAGCAGCTCGCGCAGTTCGGCGCGTTCGGTATCACCCGCCCGCAACTGGATGCCGACAAAGACATGGGCATCCGTCGAGTCCGCAAACCGATAATTGAACTCGGTAATGTTGCGCTTGCCCAGGGTCTGGCAAAAGGCCCGGAATGCCCCCGCCTTTTCGGGAATGGTCACGGCAAAAATGGCCTCCCGCTTTTCGCCGAGTTCGGTGCGTTCCGAGATGTGGCGCAAGCGGTCGAAGTTCATGTTGGCGCCCGAGTCGATGGCGATCAGGGATTGGCCTTCGGCGTTGTTGTGCTGGATGTACTTCTTGAGACCGGCCAGCGACAGCGCGCCGGCCGGTTCGGCGATCGAGCGGCTGTGTTCGAAAATGTCCTTGATGGCGGCGCAGATTTCATCGGTGGTGCAGGTAATGACTTCATCCACGCAATGTTGCGCCACCTTGAAGGTTTCCTCGCCGATCCGCGCCACGGCCACGCCATCGGCAAACAGCCCCACTTGCGGCAGCACCACGCGCTCACCGGCCTTCATCGCGGCATCCAGACAGGCGGCGTCTTCTGGCTCCACCGCCACGATCCGGATTTCGGGCCGCAGGTATTTGACGTAGGCGGCAATGCCCGCCATCAGTCCGCCGCCGCCCACCGGAATGAAAATCGCATTAATGGGACCGTTGTGCTGGCGCAGGATTTCCATGCCGACGGTGCCTTGCCCGGCAATGACATCCAGGTCGTCATAGGGATGGATGAAGCTGTAGCCTTTTTCGCGCGCGAGCTGGTTGGCGAAGGCGGCGGCCTCGTCAAAGGAGTCGCCATGCAGCACGACATGACCGCCCAGCGCCTTGACCGCATTGACCTTGATATCCGGCGTGGTCTGTGGCATGACAATGGTGCCGCGAATCCCCAGCTTGCTGGCGGAGAGGGCCAGGCCCTGGGCATGGTTTCCCGCCGAGGCGCAGATCACGCCTTTTTGCTGTTCTTCCCGGTTGAGCAGGGCCACCTTGTTGTAGGCGCCGCGAATCTTGAACGAGAACACCGGTTGCAGGTCCTCGCGCTTCAGCCAGATACGGTTGCGGAAACGGCGCGACAGTTGCGGCATCTCTTCCAGCGGAGTTTCGACGGCCACGTCGTAAACGCGGGCCAGCAGGGTGCGGCGGACATAGTCTTCCAGTCGCAACGGTTCGGTCATCGTGGTCTCGCGCAGGCAAAAATGCCATGTTAGGGAGTTATCCCGATGCACTCAAGGTATAATTCCGCCACTTAACCGGGGGAAAAGCCACAATGACGCAAGACCAACTCAAGCGCGCGGTTGCCGAGGCCGCGCTGGCCCATGTCGAAAAGGATGAAATCCTGGGGGTCGGCACCGGCTCGACGGCCAATTTCTTTATTGATGCTCTGGCTTCCCTGCGCCAGCACATTCCCGGCGCTGTCGCCAGTTCCAAGGCCACGGCCGAGCGCCTGCGCAAGGTCGGGATTGAGGTGATGGAATTGAACGATGTCGATTACGTCAGTGTCTACGTTGATGGCGCGGATGAAATCAACCGTCACATGCACATGATCAAGGGCGGCGGCGGGGCGCTGACGCGTGAAAAGATCGTGGCGGCCGTGGCGCGCAAATTCGTCTGTATCGCGGACAGCAGTAAGCTGGTGGATGTCCTCGGCCAATTTCCGCTGCCGGTGGAAGTCATTCCCATGGCGCGATCCTATGTCGCGCGTGAACTGGTGAAGCTGGGCGGCAGTCCGGTGTATCGGCAGGGTTTTGTCACCGATAACGGTAACGTCATCCTCGACACCTACGGTCTGGGTATTGTCAATCCGCCCGAACTGGAAGGGCTGCTCAACCAGATTGCCGGGGTGGTCACCAATGGCCTGTTTGCCCGTCGTCCCGCGGATGTCCTGCTGCTGGGCACCGCGGACGGAGTCAAAACCCTCACCGCGTCATAAGCCGGCGCCGGTCTGTCGTGAACACGTCAGACCGGTTTCCGGGGCAAGGGGTTCAAAGCCGGGATTTCAGCCATTGCTCCAGCTGCCCTTGTGTCATGGCTCCGGCTACCCGGTCGGTTTCCCGGCCTTGCCGGAATAGCGCCAGTGTCGGAATGCTGCGGATCTGGAAGCGTTGAGCGATGTCCGGACAGTCCTCGGTGCTGACCTTGGCAAACAGGACGCGGCCATTCAGTGTTTTGGCCGCTGCCGCAAAGGCCGGCGCCATCATCCGGCAGGGGCCGCACCAACTGGCCCAGAAATCGACGATGACCGGCAGGTCGTTGCGGCTGATGAAACGGTCGAATCCCGCGCTGTCCAGTTCGACCGGTTGGCCGCTCAGCAGCAGTTGATGGCATTTGCCGCAAGACGGACCTTGCGGCAGGCGTTCGGCGGGTAAACGGTTGACCGCATGGCAATGCGGACACACCAGATGCAGGCTGGACATGGCTAACCTCAAGCTCGACGGGAAGTCCTTTCTGATATGGGAGCCCTTCGTCTTAAATACAAGGGGGAGTATCCGAAATCACAACGCCCCCAGCGCTTCATGCAATCGTCCCACCGCCACCACCTCCATGCCCTCTATGGGTTGCCGGGGGGCATTGCCCTTGGGCACGATGGCGCGCTTGAAGCCGTGCTTGGCGGCTTCACGCAGGCGCTCCTGGCCGTTGGGAACCGGCCGGATTTCACCGGAAAGGCCGACTTCGCCAAACACCGCCAGGTCGGTTGGCAGCGCCTGTCCGCGCAGGCTGGAATACACCGCCAGCAGCACGGCCAGATCGGAGCCGGTTTCCAGCACCTTGACGCCGCCCACGACATTGACAAACACGTCCTGACCCACCGTCGGGATGCCGCCATGACGATGCAGGATGGCCAGCAACATGGCCAGCCGGTTCTGGTCGAGGCCAACGGCGACCCGGCGCGGATTGCCAAAGGCATCATCCACCAGCGCCTGCACCTCGACCAGCAAGGGGCGGGTGCCTTCGCGGCTGATCATGACAATCGAGCCGGGAATGGGCTCTTCGTAGCGCGAAAGGAAGATCGCGGAGGGATTGGCCACTTCCCGCAGGCCGCGATCGGTCATCGCGAAGACACCCAGCTCGTTGACAGCGCCGAAGCGGTTCTTGACGGCGCGGATCATGCGGAACCGGGAGTCCGACTCCCCCTCGAAATACAGCACGCAATCCACCATGTGCTCCAGCACCCGCGGTCCGGCCAGCGCGCCTTCCTTGGTGACATGTCCGACGAGGAACAGGGCAGTGCCGGTCTGCTTGGCGTAACGGGTCAGGATCGCGGCGGACTCCCGGATCTGTGAGACGCCGCCGGGGGCGGACTGGATCGCCTCGGTATACAGGGTCTGGATGGAGTCAATGACGGCGACGGCGGGTTTTTCCGAGCGCAAGGTGGCGGCGATGTTCTCGACACAGGTTTCCGCCATGATGCGCAGGCGGTCGCAGGGCAGTTCGAGGCGCTTGGCGCGCATGGCGACTTGTCCCAGCGATTCTTCACCCGTCACATACAGCGCGCGTTGGCTCTGCGCCAGCCAGGTCAGCGTTTGCAGCAGGATCGTGGACTTGCCGATACCGGGGTCGCCGCCGATCAGCACCACCGATCCCTCCACCAGTCCGCCGCCCAGGACCCGGTCCAGTTCGCTGAGTCCGGTCGGCGTCCGTGATTCGGCATTGACACGGACCTCATTCAGCACGGTGACCGTAGCGGCCTGCCCGGCGTAGCCCTGACTGGCTTTCTGACGGGGAGGGGCGGTATCGGCCCGTGTTTCGTGCAAGGTATTCCATGCACCGCATTCACCGCATTGTCCCGCCCATTTGGGGAACTGGGCGCCACAACTCTGGCAACTGTAGAAGGATTTGGATTTGCTCATGAACAAAAAAAGGTGACAATGATCCGGGCGCCAAGCTTAGGCTTATCCTGTGCGGGGTGCAAAGTATTGGCGACGGCAATTGTCGTGAGGAAAACATGTATTCAGTTTGGATGCCACCCGTGTCCCGGGTTTTGTTAACACTGTTGCTGACCGGCGGCCTGATCGCCTGCGGCCAGAAACCGGAAGAGTCGACAGAAACGGCAGCGGCTACGCCACCGGTCGTCACGCCCGCCGCCGAAATGCCCGTGTCGGAAACGCCCGCGCCGGAATCACCGGTGGATCGGGACAAGCGGTTGTCGCGACAATTGCATGAAGCGGATGCGACGCAAAGGCTGGATGCCGTGCGCCAATTATCGGATATGGCCGATACTGGCGCCTTGAGCGATGGTCCCCTGCAATTGTTGATCAATGCTTACGAAATGGATCAGAGTCCGGAGGTGCGCGATGCCGTGGCGCGGGTGCTGGGCAAGTCCTGCCACCCGGCGGCGCTGGACATCCTGCTCCGCAGCCTGAAAAAGGAGATCGGACAAGTGCGCCCGGAAACGCTGATCATTCTCGGTGAAACCGGAGACTTCGCGGTAGCGGAAGCATTGGACCAGTTTGCCGCCAAGGGGTCGGATACGCCGACGCCGGAAGAGCAGGGGCTGATCGCGATGGCGGAGCAGTCCAGGCAGCAAATCATGCAGCGTGGCGGGCGGCGGGCGCCGTGCCGGACATTGGCCAAGTAAGCGGTTGAAGGGGCGGCCTAAAAAACGAAACCCCGCCGAAGCGGGGTTGCAGTCCGTCATAACGGACAGTAGGCGGTAACGCCCGGTTTCAGAAGATAGTCGAATCTGTTGAAGCACGCATGTTGCTAACGTCCTGACTCCTCTAAGGCCCATCCACACTGTTTACTATAGGCTTGTCGCGGCAATTTTCCATACCGTTTGTCGGCGAGTCGCGATCAGATCCAGACGCGTTCCACCCGCGCGGTGAGTCGGCAGAAAAGTTCATAGCTGATGGTTCCTGCGCACGCCGCCACTTCATCCGCGCTGAGTCCGTCTCCCCAGAGGATGGCCTCATCCCCGATTTTGATGTCATTGTCACCGATTTCGACAGTCATCATATCCATGCTGACTCTGCCGACGAGGCCGAAGCGCTTGCCCTGAATCAGTACCGGCGTGCCGTGACGGGCGTGGCGGGGATAGCCGTCGCCGTATCCGATCGCGATAACCGCAATACGGGTGTCGGTGACAGCGCGCCATCCGGCGCCATAGCCAACCGAATCTCCCGCTGACAGGGACTGTACCGCGATCACCCGTGAGCGCAGCGTCATGACCGGTTGCAACTCCAGTTCGCCGGCGCTGCGACCGGCAAAAGGCGAGCAGCCATACAGCATGATGCCGGGCCGCACCCATTGCCGATGGCTTTGCGGCCAGGCAAGGATTCCGGCCGAGTTGGACAGACTGCAAGGCAGGGCGGGGAGTCTTGCCAGCAAGGCGTCCATGACGCTGATCTGTTTTCGCGTCAGGGTTGGATCCGGCTCATCCGCCGTGGCGAAATGACTGCAGAGAATGATACGGCCGACGCCAGGACAGGCCTCAAGGCGGTAATAGGCGCGCACGGCCTCTTCCGGGTTGAAACCCAACCGGTTCATGCCGCTGTTGACTTTCAGCCATACCGTCAGCGCCGCGCCTTGGGGCGCCTGCTCCAGCAAGCGGAGTTGCATCTCCTGATGAACCACCGGTTGCATGTGCAGGGCACGGGCGGTGGCCAGTTCGTAATCGTTGAAAACGCCCTCCATCAGCACGATCGGCGCGCTGATGCCGGCATCGCGCAACGCCAGCCCTTCTTCCAGAAAAGCGACTCCCAGCGCGTCAACTTGGGATGCCAGCACCGCAGCGGCATAAAGCGCGCCGTGACCATAGGCATCCGCCTTGACCATTGCCAGAATTCGTGAGTTGGGCGCGCAGGATCTGACACGACTGGCATTGTGCAGGAGGGCGGAGCGATTCAGGAGCAGGGTGGCGTCACGCATCGCTTACTCGTCATCCGCGCGGTAGTATTCCGGAGCCAGATCCTTGAAACGGCTCAAGTGACCGACAAATGCCAGCCGGGCGGTTCCGATGGGGCCGTTACGTTGCTTGGCGATAATGATCTCGGCGGTGCCCTTGTCCTTGGAATCGGTGTTGTAGACCTCATCGCGGTAAATGAACATGATCAGGTCGGCGTCCTGCTCGATGGCTCCGGACTCGCGCAAGTCGGACATTACCGGACGTTTGTTGGGCCGTTGTTCCAGATTGCGGCTCAATTGGGACAGCGCCACGACCGGGCATTTCAATTCCTTGGCCAAGGCTTTCATCGAGCGGGAGATTTCACCGACTTCGTTGACCCGGTTGCCTTCCATGCCGGGAACCCGCATCAACTGCAGGTAGTCCACCATCACCAGTCCCATCTTGCCGTCGTGGTCGCGCGCCACCCGCCGCGCGCGGGCGCGGACTTCATTGGGCGGCAGGGCGGCGCTGTCGTCTATGTAAAGTTTCTTGTCGCTGAGTTGGGTCACCGCCGATGCCAGGCGCGGCCAATCATCTTACTCAAGTTTGCCGGAACGCACCCGGCCTTGGTCAACGCCGCCGATGGAGGATAGCAT
>CAZPZK010000046.1:0-13158 GCA_964591095.1 uncultured Moraxellaceae bacterium
GTTCACGAATGACTTGACCAGGAAGGACTCGCTCAGGGCAATGCGCCACACGGATATCGGAGCACTCCCCCGCCGCCTGCGGAAAACTCAGGTCAGGGCGCGCTTCCGCCAGCCAGGCCGACATCTGTTCGGTGGCGCCCACCGGGGATGTCGACTCCAGAATCACGAGGTCGCCCTTCTTCAAAACCGGCGCAATCGCCTTGCTCGCTGACTCGATATACCGCAGATCTGGCTTCTTGCCGTCCATGAACGGCGTTGGCACGGCGACGATAAAGGCATCGGCGGGTTCCGGCGTCGTCGTGGCCCGCAGTTTGCCCAAAGTCACGGCGGAACGCACCACCATGTCAAGCTCAGGCTCCACGATATGGACATTGCCCTGATTGATGGTATCCACGGCATGCTGGTTGACGTCCACGCCGATCACGGTCAGACCGCGACTGGCAAATGTGGCGGCGGTCGGCAGGCCGATATAACCCAGACCGATGACCGCGACAGACTCAAACTTCGTCATGATGAAATTCCCTTAAGATCTGAAGGATTCGTTCACACGCCTTGCCATCCCCGTAAGGATTATGGGCAACGCTCATTTTCTTGTATTCGTCGGCGTGGTCATACAATTGACTCACCGCCCGGACAATACCATCGGTATCCGTACCAACCAGCTTCACCGTTCCAGCCTGAACAGCTTCCGGCCGCTCAGTGGTATCACGCATGACCAATACCGGCTTGCCCAGAGACGGAGCCTCCTCCTGAATTCCGCCGGAGTCGGTCAGGATGACATGAGAGGCATTCATCAAATAAACAAAAGGCAGGTAATCTGCCGGCTCAATCAGGTAAACATTGTCCAGTCCGCTGAGAATCCGGTTCACCGGCTCGCGCACATTGGGATTGAGATGAACCGGGTAAACAATGGCAATGTCATCGCGTTGCGACAAGCGGTTGAGGGCATGGCAAATCCGCTCGAAGCCGCCGCCAAAACTTTCGCGGCGATGGCCGGTCACCAACAGGATACGACGCCCCTTCCCCCGGCACTCCGCCACAAAGGGAAAACGCTGCTCCATGGCAGCGGTCAGCGCCGGGTCGGATGCCAACTTCCCGGACACGGCGTGCAAGGCATCAATGACGGTATTCCCGGTGACATGAATTGACAACGGGTTGACGCCCTCGCGCAGCAGGTTGTCCCGTGACGAGGCGGTGGGCGCAAAATGCAGATCGGCAATCGCGCCCGCCAGCTTGCGGTTGGCCTCTTCCGGCCACGGCGACAGGATATTACCGGTTCGCAAGCCGGCCTCAACATGCCCGACCGGGATGCGCTGGTAAAATGCCGCCAGCGTTGCAGCCATCGTCGTGGTGGTATCGCCATGCACCAGAACACGATGTGGGGCAAACTCCTGCAACACCGGGCGCAACCCCGCCAACACCCCCATGGTAATATCGGTGAGGTCTTGACCGGCTTTCATCAGGTTGAGGTCATATTCCGGAACCAGTTCAAACAACTCCAGCACCTGATCCAGCATTTGGCGATGCTGGGCGGTCACGCAAACGCGCGCATCAATACCGGGCTGCCCTTTCAATTGCTTGACCAGCGGAGCCATCTTGATGGCTTCGGGCCGGGTTCCGAACACCAGTAACACCTTTAACATACAGACTTCCCGTCACTCATTTATCAATTCGGCCGGTTCAGGCCCTTTCAGTGGAATCGGCCATATAGCCGTCGTCCCCAGTCCCGCCGCCTAGCTGCCAGCCCAGGCGCCAGGTTGCACCAACTGCTCCGCGCACGCCATATACTTGCTGATGACCAGGCGTTCGTCGTAATTTTCTTCCACAAAGCGCCGACCGTTATCAGCCAGTGCTTGTCGTTGCGGCAATGGCATCACCAGCATGCGCTCGAGTGCATCCGCCAGTGCTTGTGCATTTTTGGCCTCACAGAGGAAACCATTGAACCCATCCTTGACGACATCCCGGCAACCGACCACGTCGGTGGCTACCAAGGGCCGCCCGACAGCTGCCGCTTCAATCAGGGTTTTGGGCAGACCTTCGCGGTAAGAGGGCAGCACCACGCAATCGGCCGCCTCCATGAAAGGCACGACATTATCGGTCTTGCCCAGATAATTGACCACGCCTTCCGCCACCCACTGCTCTACTTCCGCCCGTGAAACCGCCGAATGATTATCGGCATCCAGAAATCCCAGCAACTGGAACTCAGCTTCCGGGAATTTTCGCTTGAGCATGCGTGCTGCTTCGACATATTCAACCACCCCCTTGTCACGCAACAAACGGGCGATGAGCAAAAAACGCAGGGATGAACGCACGGGTAACGGTTTGAAATCAAAGCGCTGCAGATCTACTCCGGATCCGGGAATGTAGACATCGCGACCGGTCGGCACCAAACCGGCCTCAACAAACATCCGCTGGTCCTCCGTATTCTGGAAGAAGATGCGAAAAGCGCCGCGCTGACTGATCCGGTAAAGCATGCGCACCAGCTTCTGCCTCAGATCATCCTTGAGGAAGGCGGTGCCTAGACCGGTAATGGTGTTGATCACCGGTATCCCAAGCAAGCCGGCGGCGATGGAGCCGTAGATATTGGGCTTGATGGTATTCTGGTAGATCAGATGTGGCTTGATCGAGCCATACAGACGGTAGAAATCAAGGATGGTCATGGCATCCCGAATCGGGTTGCTGCCCTTGTTATCCATTGTTATCGGGAAATGCCGGCAACCCAGGTCCACCAAGCGCGGACTGTACTCATCCGACGGGGTGACTACACAGACGTCAAATCCCCGATCGCGCAAACTGACAACCAGACCCCGCCGGAAATTGTAAATGTACCAGGAGGTATTGGATACCAGTACAACTCTAGGCTTCACGATGCTGCCTCCCCCGGTTAGCCTCGCCATCAAGTAAAGTCACAGCCAGACACACCCAGAACAAGGGAGTTCTCAGCCCTTGGTGCGTGATGCCATAGGCGAATACCGGCAGCAGGAAAATGAAATAGCTCCACCCCCCCACAGTCACAATACGGATTAGCAACAGCAGAAACAGCACAAACCCGACAAAACCATAGCAAAACAGCATGGTGCCCCAAATCGAGTGCAATTCACCATGCCAAAATGAAATGAAACGATGAAAATATCCCTCACCCGCGCCAAAAAGCAGGTATTGAGGATTTAGCCAAATCCGGTCATAGCCACGCCCGGCAAGGCTATCGTCGTCCTGGTTGCCGAGAGTGACCAGGCGTTTCTGCACATTTTCCACCAGGATCGAATCGGACTCTATTGCATAACCCAAGGCAAGCAACATCAGCGGAATTGCTATTATCAAGTAAACCGGTTTGCGGAGATAATAAATACCCAGAAGGATAACAACCCCCCCCATCGCCGCCTTGGACAAGGAGAGCACCGCCATGAACATGGATGCCATGTAGACGAAAAGCCGGAGATAGCCCAGAAATCCCAAGCGATTGGTGGCAATAAAATAAAGCGAGCAAACCAGTAGTGCCCAATAGCCCAACTGGTTTGGGTTATTGAAAAACATGACCGAACGGCCGATATTTATGCCGAAATAAAATACCGCCAGCAACACCTGAACGGCCAGCGTAAAAGCAATTGCCAAGGTGGTATAGATCAGGAACAATCGCTGATATTTCTGATACAGGTAAAAAACAATCCATACCAACATCAGATTATGTAGATAAAAGAAGGAATAAAAAATGCCGTCAATACCCACATTGAAGGTGAACACAATCAGGTTCACTAATACCATGTAGAAAAGCAACAGGGTAAAAAACAGGGCATTTGTCCTGTTTTTGGGGGAAATATGGTACCTGAAGTCCAGCACCATGAATCCGAAGAGCAGTGCCACCACGAAATTGGCCGGTTGTGGCTTTCCGCTTTCGGTGATCAGAATGGGGGTCAGAAAAATAAACAGCGACCACAACAACAACATCGGATTAATGATGAAATTCTTTTTGGCACGCCGTGAAATAGCCGGCATGGCGGGGGCTTGAATCTGCATAGTCATGATCCTGAGACCACCCTGGTAAGTTCATGCGCGATCTTGTCGGCCATATCCAAGCGTGTAAATCCGGACGTTGCCTCAGCACTCAAACCTGCGATGACTCCACTTGCCTGCTTCTCCGCCAGCTTTGCCGCCAGAAATACCTGGATTGCACCGACTTCGTGGGTATTGATGCCGATATTACGGCCCTCAAAAAATCCGGCGACGTGTCCACGACCATTGATCGAGAGGATCGGCCTGCGAGCTCCCATATACTCAAATATCTTTCCAGGAATCACACTTTCTTCCTCGGGGTGATCCCATAGAATCAGCAGCAGGATATCCGCTGCTTTTTGCAGGGAGACTGATTCCGCATACGGCACCGGATCATGAATTTCCACACATTCCTTGACGCGGCGATTATTCAGCATACTCCACAAAAACGACATATTCCGGCCATAGAAATGGATGCGAAACTTCGCCGCATCATCACCCATAGCCTCAATCGCCTGGAAAAGCTTTTCAGGGTCGCGTTTTCCCTCGTAGAGCAGACCGGTATAAACAATATGCACATAGCCATCAGCAAAGGCGCTATGGGAGGGTGTCCGATAGTCCTCATCATCAAATCCATTGAGAGCAAGCGTTACATTTTTTTCCGGATATTTATCAGCCAGCGCATTGACGAACCCCGGGGTAACCGTTACCAACGAATTGGCAGACCCCAGCGTGCGTCGCTCCAGCCAGCCATCCAGCAGGCTGCGCAATCGGAAAATCTTGTTGTAGGGGTTGTCCGCCCACAGATCCCTCAACTCTGCTACCCAGGGCACACCGCCATGGCGGGACAAACTGGCAGCCACCAACAGGGATGTCAACGGGTGACCACTGGCATAGATAATATCGGGCTGCCAGGATTTCATGATGTCTTTGCCCTTGCGCACCGCCGGGGGAAACCAGCCAATCTGAGCATCAGGCAAGTTGGTCATTGCCTTATAGACATCCGCCAACCCTTTCAATTTCCGCAAAAAACCACGACCACCAATATCGTACCCCTTGCTGGCGATCTTCTCATTTCCACCGAGAGCACGGTTGATTGGATAATTTACGTCCAGTGATGAGGTATAAAATACCTGATCAGGGCTGATTTCCAGCGCCAGCGTCTTTGGCAGAGGCTGATCACCACAGGTCAACACACGGATATCATGTCCCGCACGTGAAAGATATTTCGCCAGTTTGCCAATACGCACGGCGCCAATCGAGTTAAATGGCGGAAAGCGATAAGACACCACCAGAATCTTCATGCAGGCTTCTCTAGTTGCTTGATCACCCGCGCCGGATTGCCGCCAATCACGCACCATCCCGCCGGAAAACTCTTGGTAACAATGGCGCCCGCAGCAACCACGGTTCGCTCACCCAACTCCACGCCCGGCATGATAATGGCGGCCATGCCCAACCAACAGTGATCACCGATTCGCACGTCCTTGCCCGGCAAATGCTTGTCAAGATCGTAGAGGTCATGATTAGCCGTGATCAAACCGACATTCGGAGCAATATAAACCCCTCGCCCAAGATAGATATGTCCCGAGAAATTCTGGAAGTAGGTTCCATAGGTCTGGAACACATGCAGGTCATCCACATGAAAAGTTATATTTGCGGGATTGGATATCCGGACAAAGGGATGCATCGGCCAAGGGACGGAAGCATTAAATCCAAATAGCTTCTGGTGGAAAATCCCCTTGAAAACCCATACCCAGCCACCGAACTCCTTCTCAAAATGACGCCCGGTCAGGTAACGGCGATCATAGAAAACGGACGCGATCAACATCAGCACCGGCTTGATCAACCACTTGAAAATCTGCTTTTTGACATGCCTGTTCATGGGTCACGCTTACCTGAAATCAACCGGGATCAAGGAGTTAGAAAACGCAGGTACCAAGGCATTGCCTCAAGGATCCCCTCTGAAATGGCATGACTGGGCTCATAGCCCAATAGACGGCGCGCCTTGCCTATATCTGCCTGCGAATGACGGACATCGCCAACACGAAAGTCGCCGTAAACCGGGTCGCGAGGATACGACACGCCATTGGCAGCCAATGCCGTCTGCAAATACCGGAATAGGTCATTCAGCGTGGTCCTGCCGCTGACCGCGACGTTATAGACCTGGTTGAGAGCCTCCCCTTCCGCCGTCGCGGCAAGTATGTTCGCCTGCACGGCATTGGCCACATAGCAGAAGTCGCGGCTGGTTTCCCCATCGCCGTTGACACGCACATCCTTCCCCTGGATCATCGCCGCCGTCCATTTCGGGATGACGGCGGCATAAGCTCCGTCCGGATCCTGGCGGGGACCAAAAACATTGAAATACCGCAAGCCTACTGACTGGCTGCCATAAGTGCGGGCAAAAACCGAGGCATAGAGTTCGTTGACATACTTGGTAACCGCATAGGGAGACAAGGGATTGCCAATCTTGTCCTCGACCTTGGGCAGATCCGGATGGTCACCATAGGTTGAACTGGAGGCCGCATAGACGAATGTTTTGACTCCGGCATCCCTAGACGCCAGCAGCATGTTGAGGAATCCGGATATATTCACTTCATTCGTGGTCACCGGATCATTGATGGAGCGCGGAACCGAACCCAATGCCGCCTGATGCAGGACGTAATCCGCACCTTTCACAGCCTCGTTGCAGGTTTCAAGATTGCGGATATCCCCCTCAATAAAACGGAATCCCGCCCACTGCTCCGGCGAAACCAACCCGCGCACCTCGTCCAGGTTACGCTGGTAGCCGGTTGAGAAGTTATCCAGCCCGATGACCTTCTGATTCAGCCGAAGCAATGTTTCCAGAATATTGGAGCCGATGAAGCCGGCAACACCGGTAACCACCCATGTCCGCGGCGACTGCTGCAACCGGGCGCTTACTTCCTGAAACTTGCTCATCGCCATCTCCTAAACGCTTGTTCAATAACCCTTACAGACGCCAGACCGTGAATCCGTTTGCCTTGAGATCATCCTGATCGAACGCGGACTTCACATCAACGAAGGCCGGCGAGTTCTGGCATCGGCCAGCCATATCGGCAGGACGAAGCGACAGTACCTCGCGATGACTCACCGCCGCTACGATCGCCGACAAGCCGGTAGCTTCATCCAGGTCAGTGAGCGTCACGCCGTATTCGTGACGGGCCTCTTCCTTATCGGCCACCGGATCCCAGACGATCACATTGACACCATAATCCTCAAGTTCCCGAATGATATCGATGACCTTGGTATTTCGGACGTCCGCGCAGTTTTCCTTGAAAGTCAGTCCCATCACCAGAACATTGGCGCCCTTGATAGCGTGCCCGGCTTTGCTCATCAGCTTGATGGTGCGATGGGCGATATACGCCCCCATGCTATCATTGATGCGTCGACCGGCGAGAATGACTTCCGGGTGATACCCCAGCTCCTGAGCCTTGTAAGTCAGGTAATATGGATCCACGCCGATGCAGTGTCCGCCTACCAAACCCGGCGAAAACTTCAGGAAATTCCATTTGGTTCCCGCTGCGTTCAACACTTCGCGAGTATCAATGCCCATCCGATGGAAAATCAGGGCGAGTTCATTGATGAGGGCAATATTTACATCGCGCTGGGTGTTTTCGATGACCTTGGCGGCTTCGGCAACCTTGATGCTGGAGGCACGGTAAACGCCCGCCTCGACAACGGTGCTGTATAACGCGGCAACGGCATCAAGCGTAGCGGCATCTTCACCGGAGACAATCTTGACAATATTTTCGAGACGGTGCTCCTTGTCACCCGGATTGATACGCTCCGGGGAGTAGCCCAGCTTGAAGTGCTCGCCGCGCTTCTTGCCTGACACCTTTTCAAGCAACGGCGCGCAGACATCATCGGTGACACCGGGGTAGACTGTCGACTCGTAGACAATGATCGCGCCGGGCTTGAGGTTGGGCGCGATGGTTTGAGTCGCCCGAACCACCGGCGTCAGGTCCGGCTGTTTGGCGTCATCAATCGGCGTCGGGACAGCCACAACCAAAAAGTCAGCCTGCTTGAGATCGGCCGCATCCGAGGTAAAGGTGATCCGGGTCGCCTGTTGAAAGCGCTCGGGTTCCATTTCACCGGTAGGATCAACGCCTTGACGATAAGCGGCGAGCTTGGGCTCGCTGATGTCAAACCCGATGGTGTTCATTTTCCGCCCGAAAGCCAGGGCCAGCGGCAAACCTACATATCCGAGCCCTACGACGGCAACGGTCTTCTCATTAACAGGCTTCATTCAAAACTACTTCCATTTTGCTCAGTCGTAACCCAAGCGCCGCAATATATCACAGGGCGCCTTGACTTGTCAGGCGAAGCGTGAAGGTGCAAGGCCTTACGCCGCAAAGCACCGGACGGTTCAACTCATATCCTAGAGCTTGCGCCAGTGAGGCAATTGCCTCCCGGTGACGCGCTCCAGTTTTGCGATGTCATCAAGATAGACGTCAAGGATTTCCTGCTTGAGGTCCTGAGGGATATCCGCCCTTTCCCCATAGACCGTGATGCTTTTGTAGAAGCCACGCAGAGGGGCAGTCTTCCTGATGAACATGAAACTTTTCAGGAAACGCTTGATCACGTTAAGGGGAAACGGCGGATACATCATGAAATGGGCAAGGGCCGGAAACTTGTGGCGATGATTCTGGTTAGCCACCTCAGTCACGATTTCAACATCCGGATTGACTCCCAGAAATGAAAAAACTGAACGGGTTGCCGCTTTCGCATCTCTTTTGAAATCATCAAAATCCATGATCAGGATACGTTCACGAGGCACCATGCCTAGAACGCGCTCGATCTGATCGCCATACTTGCAGAACTCATCATAATAGAGATGCGCGGGCACCAGCACATTTTTGGGCAGGCGCTCTCCCCGTTTGCGATCATGGCGAGCATTCCACGCCTCACGGAAATCCTGTATCTCCTCACGGCCGGAATAGAGCAACTGCGAATGCAGGGAAGGAATCATGGCCTGCGGCTTGCGCAGAATAACCATGAAACGAGCCTCAGGGTTGTACTTGAGGATGTTTTCGACCGCAACCTTGGAGTACAGGTAACAAACCGAGGCATCACCATAGAATTTGTACCCTCCCTCGCGGAGAGGGTATACAGCTTCGTACTCCTCAAGCGTATGCACCCGCTGCATGCCGGGGAAGTCCTGACTGAAGAAATGCGGCTCCTTCATGTGCGGCATGAAGATATCCGGATGTTGCGACAAGTAGTTGGCCATCGAGGTTGTGCCACTCTTGGGCGCACCGAGCAGGAAAAAATTGACCTTGCTCATCGCCCCAGCTCCAGTTGGCCAATAATGTCAGCCACACATTCCGCTACCGTGCGGGCATCCGTATTGATATCGAGATCGGGATTCAGCGGCGGTTCATACGCGGAGTCGACCCCCGTAAAATCCTTGATTTCCCCGGCCAGCGCTTTCTTGTAAAGGCCTTTCGGATCCCGGGTCATGCATACATCCAACGGGGTGTTGATAAAAGCCTCTATGAATTCCCCTTCCGGGAACAAGGCGCGCGCAGCATCGCGATCCTTGCGGAAGGGCGAAATGAAGGCGGTAATGACGATCAACCCCGCCTCGACCATCAACTTGGCCACTTCGCCAACCCGGCGGATGTTTTCGGTGCGGGCGGCATCCGACATTCCGAGGTCCTTGCAAAGACCGTGACGAACATTGTCTCCATCCAGCAGGAACGTATGGAAACCCCGGTTGTGGAGTTCCAGTTCCAGGGCATTGGCGATGGTGGACTTGCCGGATCCCGAGTAGCCGGTCAACCAGATGCACATCGGCTTTTGACGATTCAACTCACCGCGCAGGGCGGGCGTAACGCTGGTGTGGTGCCACACCACATTGGCCTTGCTGTCATGAGACTTCACCTCATAGGCAGCCCCTGTCGCCGGTGCGGACTTGACTGTTGACCAGAGCGGACTGACTTCAGGACAGACTATGAAATCCGGGTTGAGCAATGTGTCAGGACGGCTATTGCAACGCATGGGCGACAACGATGCCAGCTCAAGCACCATGCCTCCCGCCGCCTCAACCACCGCCTGGGCAGCGGCGGTATCCCATTCACTGGTTGGACCCAGTCGCGGGTACAGATCCGCCGCCCCCTCCGCGACCAGACATAACTTCAGGGAACTGCCCATGGCGACGATGTCCGCCTCCGGAAGCCGCTTCATGAATTCGACAAATTCCGGTGTCTGATGCGAACGGCTTCCAACTACGCGCCAACCTTTATCGGATTTCGGCAGGGAAGAAACGCGAATGCGGGTCGCCGCCATTTCCCCAACCTGCTTGAAGGCCCCTTCCCGGCTACCCCAGTAGGTAACCCCCAAAGCTGGTGCATAGACCACACCCAATACCGGCTTTCCTGCCTCGATCAAGGCAATGTTGACGGTAAACTCCCCATTTTTTTTGAGAAACTCCTTGGTTCCATCCAGAGGATCAATCAACCAATAAGTATTCCACGACAGCCGATCCTGATAGTCGGCATCCACCGACTCTTCGGACAACACGGGAATTTCAGGCGCTATCTCACGCAGACCCGCCACCAGACAGGCATGGGAGGCCAAATCGGCCTCTGTCAACGGACTCTGGTCGGCTTTATTCTGAACGGCAAAATCCGTTGCATAAATCTTCATTACCGCCTCGCCCGCCCGGTGGGACAGGGCAACCAGCTTCATCACATCAACAGTCATGGCTTGAACTCCCGCAATTCACGATTTCCGACCAGGCAAGTGATGCCAGCCAGGGATGGTTTTAATGCCCAGCAACTGGCTGACCCTGACAGCCGCCAGCAAATTCTGGATGACAAGCGCTGACGCGTTAGCGACAGCCGCTCCCCACACGCCCATCAGGGGAGGGAGCAAAAAGCTCAACAGCAGAGCAAGCGCCCCGGTAAACAGGACGATCTTGCGCATTTCCTTGTTGTGACCGGTCATTCCCAGCAGAAAACCGACCGACCCGGTAGAAACATTGACAAACTGCGCCAGCGCCAGGACGATCAGCATCGGCGCCGCCTCCTGGAAATCCTTGCCGAACAATCCGAGCCAGACCCCGGGAAAGAGGACAAGGCATAGCACGATGGGCAACGCCATCAGCATCATGTAGAGCGTAGAACTGCGCGCCAGACGGTCCAATTCATCCATTCGCTTCTGACGGTACATGGCGGCAAACTGCGAGGCAATCACACTGTTGAATACCACGAGGACAAAATTGACCAGAACGCTCAGGCGTATGGCCGTACTGAGCAGTCCCAATTGCAGGCTTGACACATAAAGGCCGGCAATGAGGAAACTCCCCCACTGCACCAGGTAATTGCTGAAAGTCAGCAGCAAAAAATCCGGCAATACCTTGTGAAACTCAGGTTCGGGCTCAACGGACGACCCAAGGTCGCCAAAAATCTTGCGCGAGGTTGCGCGTACCGCGAAATATCCGGCCACGACGGTGAGCAGCGTTGCCGCCATCATCAGCCAGGTGATCCCGACGGCATCGACCTTGCCGGCGATCAATGTCGCCAGCACGGCAAGCGCGGCAGTCGCGAAGGCCACGCTGCCGGTCTCAAAAAAGGGGGCAAACATGGGCTTGCGCAAAACCTTGAGCCAGGTTCCCTGCAAATAGATAAAGGTATACGCTGGCAACAGCAGGCCAAAGGGAAGCAGCAAATCCGCCAACAACGGCGCCTTGAACACCTCGCGGGCGATCCACTCCCTTCCCAGAAGCAAGGTTACCGCCAGCAGGAGACTCATGATCATTGCCACGCGCACGGATTGGCGTCGCAAGCCCCTGAAGGCCGCCGCATTGACCTCCGCAACGGCAATGCCTCCAAATCGCAGCAGCGCGGAATCCATGCCAAAGCGCCCTAAAACAGCCAGCCCCATGATCAGGGAAAAGCCGAGCATGAACAGCCCGACGCCTGCCGGCCCCAGAAGCCTTGCCAATACCAGGTTGAGGAAAAGCGTCCCAAAAGCCATGATACCGCGCGAGGCAAAGGTCAAGGCCACTGTCACCAGCAGCGTCTTGTCCTTACCCAATCGCTTTATCAATTTATCAAGCATAGTCACAACCGGACGAATACCACGCCGGACAGTCGCATCCAGACAGAGGCCTGACATGCGGACGGTCAACATCCAAAACTGGCGGGAGTTGCGGGCGACCCGCATCATTGGCGCTATCGGAGCCGGAAAAAAACAGAAGCCTGTCCGTGGGTGAACGGCGGCAGGGCCCCGACAAATCAGGGGCCGGAATATACCACAGCGGCTCGTGGGGGTTCTAGGATAATTGTCGACAAGCTGTGTCAGGAATTAAGTGTCAAATCACCGCCAGTCTTGCCCAACGCCATCGCCAGCACAACGCCAGCCAACGCTTCCATCCCCATCCCGCCCTCGGTCTTGTACCAGGTTGCCGTCCAGGCAATGGCGCCACGCAGCAGTGACCGCCGGACACTGGCCAGCTCCCCCCACCCTTGGGCATCACGGATTTCCTCCAGCGCCGCCAGCCAATGCCGCTCATAGACCAAGCGCAACTTTTCCAGCTCTTCCTTGTGCTCGCGGGACACGGACTCCCATTCGAATACCAACACCGTCATGGCATCGCGGGTTATGCCATTGATGGCGGTCAACTCACTACGGATCAGCGCCTTCAGACGGGGTTCGGCGCCAACCTCACCCGCCATTGCGGCTTCAATCATCTCCGTGTTGTAAATGATGACCTCCTTCATCACCACAAAGAGGATTTCCTCCTTGCTGCGGAAATGGTGAAAAAGACTGCCGGACTGGATTCCGACGAGGGCGGCAATCTCGCGAACGGTGGTGCCGGCATACCCCTGCACCCGGAACAGATGCGCAGCGGCCCGGAGGACGCGGCCACGCGGGGAGTCGTCCAGATTGCCGAAGCTGGGAATTTTATCGAGTGATTTGACCTGGCGGGTTTTCACAAACATGGTGGTGCTTTTCCTCAATTCCGGTCGGCGTCAACGCCTTCATTCATGGACTGAACACCCACGCCGCCCTATCGGCCGCATGCCATGCGCCAAGGCATCGCCGTGTTCACCATCAAAAACAGAAACTTAATCGGCTGTCCCATTATGACCGAGAAGTCCCCCTTGCACAAGCAAGCACTTGCTTGGTATGGTATGCCCACTT
>CAZPZK010000047.1:0-320 GCA_964591095.1 uncultured Moraxellaceae bacterium
AGAAAAACACCCTGACTGAAGGCGCATGGTTCAAGCCCGGTGCCACTGAAGTCTCGGTGGAGGCCGAATTGGCCAAACGCCTCGACCTGAAGCTGGGCGACACCCTGCGCCTGCAAATGGCCGAAGGCAGCGTCGAGGCGCGAATCAGCAGCCTGCGCACGGTCGACTGGAACAACTTCCGCCCCAACTTCTATCTGGTGTTCCCCCGCCAGCGGCTGGAAAGCTACCCGGCCAGTTACCTGGCCAGCTTTCATGTGCCGGAAGCCGACAAGGCGGCCATGAGCGGCCTGGTGCGCGGTTTCCCGACCATCGTGTTCGCG
>CAZPZK010000047.1:345-13072 GCA_964591095.1 uncultured Moraxellaceae bacterium
CAGAAGCTGATGGACCAATTGGCGGACGCCGTGCAGGCCATCCTGGTGTTCGTGGTGCTGGCGGGCGTGCTGGTGCTGCTGGCCAGCATCGCCGCCGGGCTGGACAGCCGCCGTCAGGAAGCGGCGCTGTTGCGGGCGCTGGGGGCGAAACAATGGCAGTTGCAACGCCGCGCCGGAGCGGAATTGCTGGTGCTGGGCGGCATGGCCGGCGTGCTGGCGGTGCTGCTGAATGAAATCCTGCTGGCGGTGTTGACCGTACAATTGCTGGAAGCCTCACCGACGGTGCATCCGCTGTGGTGGCTGGCCGTACCGGGCGGCAGCGCGCTGCTGACACTGTTCGTGGGGCTGGCGGGCTTGCGCCGGGTATGGACGGTGTCGCCGATGGCGGTGCTGCGGGAAGGCTGAGGCTCACCCCAGCGTCTCGATCCGCTCAGGCGCGCTGACAGCGCTCCAGCATCACCCGCCACTGCTCCTCGCTGACCGGCATCAGCGACAGCCGGTTGCCCTTGCGCACCAGCGCCAGCTCGGCCAGTTCAGGCAGCGTCTTCAGCTCGGTCAGCGACAGCGTGCCTTTGAACTTTTCGACGAACTCGACATCGACACCGGTCCAGCGCGGATTATCCGCCGTCGACTTGGGATCGAAGTACTTGTGCTCGGGATCGAATTGCGTCGGGTCGGCATACCCCTCCTTCGCAATACGCATCAGCCCGACAATGCCCGGTACTTCGCAATTGGAGTGATAAAAAAAGGCCATATCGCCCTTTTGCATTTGCCGCAGGAAGTTGCGTGCCTGATAATTGCGCACCCCGTCCCACAGCGCCACCTTGCGATCAATCAGGTGGTCGATCCCGAACACCGACGGTTCCGATTTCATCAGCCAGTACGCCATTTATGCCTCTCCCGCTTCCGCCGCTCAGTCTGTATGTGCATGTGCCCTGGTGCGTGCGCAAATGTCCCTACTGCGACTTCAACTCGCACGCCAGCCCGGCGAGTTTACCCGAAGGCGAGTACGTTTCGGCACTGCTGCGCGATCTGGACGAAGACCTGCCCTGGGTGGCCGACCGGCCGGTCCGCTCGATGTTCGTCGGCGGCGGCACGCCGTCGTTGTTTTCCCCGGAAGCCTACAAACAGTTGATGACGGGACTGAAGGAGCGCCTGATATTCGCGCCCGATGCCGAGATCACGCTGGAGGCCAACCCCGGCACCGTCGAGCACGGCCGTTTCGAGGGCTACCGCGAGGCGGGCATCAACCGCATCTCGCTGGGCATCCAGAGTTTTGACCCGGAACAGTTAAAGAAGCTGGGCCGCATCCACGGTCGCGACGAAGCCCGCCGCGCCATCCAGGCGGTGAAGGACGCCGGTTTCGACAACTTCAACCTCGACCTGATGCACGGCCTACCTGGCCAGACCGTGGAAGGCGCGCTGGACGACCTGCGCCAGGCGCTGGCCTTTGCTCCGCCGCACCTGTCGTGGTACCAGCTGACCATCGAACCCAACACCGCCTTCTACCGCCAGCCGCCAGTGCTGCCGGAGGATGACGCGTTGTGGGCCATCCAGGAAGCCGGGCAGGCGCTGCTGGCGACGCACGGGCTGGCGCAATACGAAGTTTCCGCCTACAGCGCCGGGCGGCCATCGCGCCACAACCTCAATTACTGGGAATTCGGGGATTATCTGGGCATCGGCGCGGGCGCGCACGGCAAGGTAACGACGGCGGAAGGCATTATACGCTACCGCAAGACACGGCTGCCGAAGGATTATCTACAGTCTGCGCCGCAAGGAATGGCGCGGGTAATGGCAGATTTCGTCGCCCCAGACGAATTGTGCTTTGAATTCATGATGAATGCACTACGGCTGAAGGACGGCGTCCCGGCGGCCCTGTTCACGGCGCGAACCGGGCTGGCAGCGAACAGCGTACTTCCGACCATCCGAGACCTGCAGAGGCGAGGGCTATTAGAGCCGGGAGAAAACCGATGGCGATGCAGTGCCATCGGCTTCAACTTCCTGAACCGTATCCTGGGTGATTTTATGACGGAGTAATTATTTAGATGATTGCGTCAACAGATCACCCGCAGATACCGGAGCTTCTGCTGCGGACTTAGGCATGGCAACAGGAATCTTGGCCTTACTCATGATGGAGGGCAGTTCCGTGAGAGCCATGGTCGAATTTCCAACAATTCCTGTAATGTCCGAGATCAAAGCCTTGATGGATCCGATTTTTGTCGCCAGCTTGGCGGCCTGAACAGGGTTTGAAGTCAAAGAAGTCAGGGCGCTCTGGCCAGCCGGAGCCAACTCGGTAGCCTGCAAGGCCGCTAATGCAAAGTTAGCCGCGGCCGCCTTGGCCTTGGCTTTGGACTCATCGGAAGCCGCCGCCAATCGCGCCGCCACGGCATCCTGGTCAGCTTTACCCGCCGCCAGAACCTGCTCATTAACCACTTGGATTTTCTGGAGCAGCGCTTCGCGCTCCTTAGGGTCCGAGGTGTTTTTCAAGGTGTCCAGCAAAGCCTGAAGCTCAGCCACTTGTGTCTTATCACCCATCATCAATGCCAGTTGGGTACGGCTCTCCTTGAACAGCTGATTCGTCAGCGCCGCTTTTGCCATGAAGCCATCCACATCCACCGCCGTGCCGCCACCGGTCACGGCTCCCAAAGCACCCGCGCCGGGAATCTTGGGCAAACCAAAGGCCAATGCATGACCCGCCGACAGTCCCAATATCATGGACATGCTCACTACCATCAGTTTCTTCATCATCAACTTCCCTTACTTACTTGTGGGTGAAAATTCCGGACTTAGCGCCACCTTGTCCAACAAGGCGGGAATACTCTCCAGAAACTGTAATTGATAGACCGCCTCCCGGTTCTCAGGTTTCACACCAGATACGCGCAGGGTTTGCGCGAAACCGACAGGCTTCTGCGGGGTGCCGGCTGCATCCACGGGACGCACACCTGCCACCACCAGTAATTCAACTTCGCAGCCCTTGCTCTCTGTGCAACTTTCCGCTTTTTGTTCAATACGATAAAGCGGTTGCAGACACGACTGCGATGGGGTGAAAAACCGAGGCTGCAAGTCGCTGCGGAAGCCCGCATTATTGGTCAGGTGTTGTATGGATGCCGCCAGTGGCGCCTGACCCGGTGTACTGCCTCCGGTGGCAAATAACGGTGTTTTGGCACGACTGGCCAATGCGACATACGCCAACGGCGGTACCTGATCAAACGTTATCGTTCCCAAAGATGCTGCCTTGGCTCCGGCACAGAACACCATCGCCTTGTCAAAACCACCAGTGGCTACGCTCGACTCCAGCAGAATACTGTCTCCTGCCGACGGACGAATAGCTGTCTGGTTGTCGCCAACTATCGGCAACACCAGACTGGCCACCACGTTTGCACCTTCCCGGTGAACCACCTGCGCCTCCCAAATCGGCGCCAGCACCTGTCCCGCGTCAGTTTTCCGCTTGCGATAGATTTTCAAACTCATTCCCGGCGATAAGCGCTCGTCCGGATCCACAACCATGACGCTGTCGTCTTTAACATCAGCCAGTGTCAGATCTGCTTTGGCGAAACGAACACCCGCCACAAACTGGTCCGCCAGATTAAGCAAGGCATTTTTCAACGAGACTTCCTGCCGGTTTTCCAAGGCAAACCCCATACCCGCAAAGACTTGCTCCTGTTTTTTATCGACGCCGATAGCAGCAAAAATCACACGACCCGACCCATCAACCAACTCACCCATCACACGGGTCTGCATCACTTGCATTTCCGTGATTTGACCCACCGCTTGGCTATATGCAACCGGTGGCAACACAACCAGGCGGATGAATAAATCCGGCAAGGCTCGTTGCTGGACATCCTGCTGCTGGGCAAGCCCTGTTTCCTGGCTGACCGCCACAGCTAACTTGCCGTATCGGCGATTAACCAACATTAAAGTAAATGCAGCCTTATCGCCCAAGGCATCCGCAAAAATTTGCTCGACCAAATCCCTCGACTCACCTGCGGTCGTCAGAATATCTGCCACCAAGACCTTGGGTTTACGGACAGCCTTGCTCATGGAGCCGGACATCTTGCTGAATATCACGGGCTTTTCGGCCGAAGCCGCCAACAATACCGGCACGCCAATACTGTAACCGACATCGGAATACGCTATCCGCAGCAAGCTGCCATCACTGGCCGACAATTCATCGCCCGCGCCAATGCCCTGATCCAATCCCTTGCCCAGCACATAATAGGACTTCCAGATTTCAACCAGCGGAACATCCACTTGTTCCAGTTGCAACTGCCCCTTCAGCCGCCCGGCCAACTGAGAAACCAAACCGGCGAACGATTGCCGATAGGCATTGGCGACAGCCTCCCGGGTTGTCTGGCTGGAAATCTCATTCGCCATAACCTTCAGTGGCTGGGTCTGCGTCAAACTGACCGCCAGAATCACTTCGCCGGTGAGAATATTGGTGAGTTTCAAGGCTACCGTCACTGGAAGGAATATCTCCGCCGTGGACTCTTTCATCACGAAATAACTGGAAGCCCGTACCACGTCCAACGAAGCCACGAAGGTCCTGGCCTTGTTGCGCGGTGTAATTTCAGCCGTATAGGCACCTGCAAAGTCCTGGCTGATTTGCGTACCGAACGACTTTCGGACTCCGTCCAGAAATTCGCCGGCTTGAACCGCTTCAACAAAGGCACAGTCAATTGCCGGGGATGCGGGCGAGGCGGGAACATTCGTCTGACGGCACCCTTCATCCAGTCCCAACACGGCTCGCGAGGGGTAAATCAAAAGGCCGGCGTGTGCTAAAGTGGTCATGCACGCCATCAACATTAACGCAAAGCCAGCAAGAACCCGCCGCTTCAGGGACATGGCCCCTCCAGACAGACAGTCACCCGCGTTCCGTCAACCTTGCGCCCGGCATTCGCCAGAATTCCCTGCCCCTTCAGCGCCGCGCCGATAGCGCGCGACATGGACTTTTCCCCTTTGTAGGTCAGGGAAACCTCAAGCTCGGACCGCGTTGATTTCCGTTCCACAACCTTGCTGTTGATGCCTTGCATGCCTTCCAAAGCTTCACTGAAAGCATCCTTGGCATCTTCGGTCAAATTCCCCATGAGACTGCGCAACACCACGGTATAGTCACGGCCATAAGTGTCGCGGCGTTTCCAATACTCCAGAATGGCTGAACCGGCTACGCCAATAGCATAAGTACCCATCTTGTTGGCGACATTGGTCCGGCATTGATCGGGTGAATTCCCACTGGCGCTTTCAGATCGCGCCTCGGCGGCGATGGCGGTACCATCCTCGGTGGCATAGGTCTTCAGGCTAAGAAGGCCGTCGCATACATACAGGCCAGTCGTCGGACTCTTGCCATTATCCAGAATGATGCTGTTGCCCACCATCAGGTAATCGGATGACTCATCACGAGCCGCCGCGACAAAACCGGCAAGACCGCCGCCATTATTGAGTTCGTCAAGCGTCAGCGCCTTACCGCGAAAATATTTGCTGCGAAACAGATCCGCATCCTTGACCGACAAATCGTAACGATTGGTTTCTCGCAAGACCGCCTGCAAGGTGTAGTTCTGCCTGTCCGGCCCGACATTACGCGGCTGATACTCCACCAGCTTCTTGAAAGTCTGGATATCCTTTTGCTCCGCATCCACGCTGTAACTGGCCGCCTCGGAACTTTGGGAGCTGGAAGCCGCATAAGAACGACTGGCTGCCGAAGCACTGGCCGCCGCGCTGCCCCCCGACGCGCCTCCGCCGTAGTATCCATTGTAGTAACCGTGGGAGCTTCCCGAAGCACTGGCTTGAGCGGCGCTGGCCTGAGCATCAACTGAACGGCTGTCCGAACTGGCGCTGGCGCTGCCGGATTCAGCATGGCGCGCACTCCGGTCAGAGGTGTATTCAACAACCTCCCGCAATGGTTTTTGATTGTCGGTCGGCGTGGTGAAAAACTCGTCCATGACAATCATGATCGGAAAATTGCGAGCCGTCTTTTGGCCCACCCCCATATCCGACAACAATGTCCTGATTTCCAAATCATCAATCTGCACCTTGACCGTGGTCACCAGATTGTTGGCTGCATCACGACTGGTCGATTGATCAAGCACCCTATCATCAGCAATTTGCCGGGCAATGAGATCCAGTTTGGCTTGCACCATCGGGTCATCCGCCGAACGCGGGCCATTGACCCGATTGACCGCCTGCACCACGGCATCTCGCTTGGCCGCCATGAAGGACTCCGTACGGGTCAGCGCGGCATCCGCCGTGATGGGTGCCTTACCCACACCCTGAATAGTCAGCATCTCGGCAACGGCTGACATACTGACTCCCATGGCCGCTGCAGCCATCAAAACACGATACCGCATCATGTTCACTTCCTTATTGACGAATAACGATTTGGTTGAACACCTGGCCGATACCATTGACGGAGCGGGCGACATCCTCCGCCAAACGCTTCTCCTGCTCGGAACGCACAGCACCTGATAACGTGACATTATTCTGGTAGGATTCGACGCGGATATTCCAGGCATTCAGATTACGGTTGGACTGCATGGCGGACCTGACCTGCTGCACCAGCTGGGCATCCAGGTTCTGCTGCTGGCGCTGGGTCACACCCGCCCCCTGATCCGACATGCGCAGCGCTTCGCGAAACGCCGCCTCATCAAGCTTACCGGTCCGCTCACGATCAATGGCAAGGAAGGCCGCTTCCGTTCCGCCAAACCCCAGCCACTCAGGCAGGGAAACATGGCCATCACCATTGCTATCGGCCCTAACAAAGTCAGCCGTACGCTGGGGTGGGTTATGTGAACAGGCGGCCATCAGCACGATAACGCCAATCCACAGAAGCCCCTTTATATTCATTTTCATGATCAATCCTTGGTGGTTTATTAGTAATGAGCCTTGATTTCAATGCGGAAATCAGTAGCCTCCGGCCGGGGGGCCGTGAAATTCAGCAGGGAACTTTCCTTGCCCTCCAGACTGGCGGCCACCCATGGATCGTACTGGGCAACCTGCACGCCATTGGCATCCATCCAGCGCACACGGTAATCCACGACGTCACGCCGGCCACGATCATTCAGGAGCTCAGCTTGAACATAAAGCAGATTGTTGGAGGAGGATGTAATAATGCGGGTGACACGGATATGGTTGGCGGAGCCAATGACACGCGAAGATGGATCGGCAATTTGCAGTGCCTTGGTTGGCTCGGTTTTAAGATTCATTTCCGGAGTTACCGTAACGGCAACCGGCGCGTTTTTATGACTGGCACATCCGGCCAGAATACTTACGACCGTGACTGTCGCAACCACTAAAATCCTTGACATGAATACTCCGTTCATTAGTCATTTCCAAATTATGGTATCAATGATGCCTGAGTGACCGGATAATCTCAACATGACTTCTGGGGATACATTGCTATCATGACGATGACCTCCCCTGTACGGAACTTCTGATTATGAGAGCGGGCATCAAGCGTAACACTGCTCTAACTGTTACCGGATTGAGTCTGATACCTCTGGACGCCCTGGCCAGCCAAAACTCCGTAGCCAGCCTCGCATTTTCCCCGCTGGGAATACTCGTTCTCAGTATCTTCCTGCTGTCCTATGCCCTGGTCATCGTTGAAGAACGGATCCATTTGCGCAAATGCATTCCGGTGATGCTGGCCGGCGGGCTGATCTGGTTCCTGATCGCGGTCTTCCGTCAGGGCGACCCCGGCGTGGCCGACGCGGTGCGGCATTATATTCTGGAATACGCCGAACTCCTGCTCTTCCTCCTCGCGGCCATGACCTACGTCAACGCCATGACCGAGCGGGGAATTTTCGAAGCCATCCGCATCTGGCTGGTCGGCCGCGGCTTCAACTATCGCACCCTGTTCTGGATCACCGGCACCATCGCCTTTTTCCTGTCGCCGGTACTGGACAACCTGACCACGGCGCTGGTGCTTTGCGCGGTGCTGCTGGCGGTGGGCAAGGACAACCCGAAGTTCATTGCCGTCGGCTGCATCAATATCGTGGTGGCCGCCAACGCGGGCGGCGCGTTCAGTCCCTTTGGCGACATCACCACACTGATGGTCTGGCAACGCGGACTGGTGGATTTCACCGGTTTTTTTGCGCTATTCGTGCCCAGCGTGGTCAATTTTGTCGTCCCGGCCTGCTTGATGCAGTTTGCCGTCGGCACCGAGGCGCCGCCCCCGCATGAAGGCGCCTCGCCGCTGCGTCGGGGCGCCGGAGTCGTGCTGGCCCTGTTCGGCCTGACCATCGTCACGGCTGTCGGTTTTCATAATTTCCTGCACCTGCCGCCTTTCCTGGGCATGATGACGGGGCTCGGCTACCTGAAACTGTATGGCTACTACCTGAAAAAGACCCATATCCCCAAACCAACCGATGAACCCGATTACGTCGACATCGGCGAAATCGAGAGCTTCGACAGCTTTGAGTTCATTGCCCGGGCGGAATGGGACACGCTGCTGTTCTTTTTCGGCGTCATCCTGTGCGTGGGTGGCTTGGGCTACGTCGGCTTCCTGGAAGTGGCCTCGCAACAGTTCTATGGCGAATGGGGCGCCTCGACGGCCAACATCCTCATCGGTATCCTGTCCGCCTTTGTCGACAACATTCCTGTGATGGTGGCGGTGATCCAGATGCATCCGGCCATGGACACCGGCCAATGGCTGCTGGTCACCCTCACTGCCGGCGTTGGCGGCAGCCTGCTCTCGATCGGATCGGCGGCGGGCGTGGCGCTGATGGGTCAGGCGGCGGGAAACTACACCTTCTTCAGCCACTTGCGATGGAGCTGGGCCGTGGCACTCGGCTATGCGCTCTCCATCCTCTGCCATTTCTGGCTGAACCAAGACCTGTTTACCGGCCTGCCGGTGGTCCTGAAATGAACAAGGGCAGCCGTAGGCTGCCCTTTTCAACTTGGTCGCGCCAGCAACACGTCAGAGTACGATCCGACGCTGGGTCTGGGCGAACTCGTCCTCCTCATCCGCCTTGAACACATCCTCCAGCCGCTCCAGCAACTTGACGAATTCACGTCCGCGGACCGGCTTGACCATCAGGAAGGGAGAAGGGGGCGATGGCGGCATTTGCGGGGCATAGCTGACCACGATGCTGCCGAATTTGGCGTTCTTCAACGGCAGGCGTTGGGCATACAACTCCAGATCCACCATCACGACATCCGCCTCGGCTTCGTTCTCGGTAAATGTCCATCGATTGTCGCCACGATCCCCGAAGGTCACCAGCAGGGATTTGACCAATGCCTTGTGATGCTCTTCGGCAATCATGGCAATAGCAAAATTATGAGTAGGCATGAGCTGTATCCTTCAACAATGATCATGGACCGCCGATGCGCGGCAGCCTGCCGTTTCCGGCCCAAGCGTTTTATAAACCATAGAGTCTACGCCGTCAAAATGCAAATCGCCCAGCAAGCCGGGCGATTTGTGGGTCAAACGGTCAGATTTCCCTGACAGGCGGCGGTCAGTTACCGCGACTGGCGCGCTTGCGCTCGTTTTCGGTCAGGTACTTCTTGCGCACGCGGATCGACTTCGGTGTCACTTCGACCAGCTCGTCATCCTCGATGAACTCCAGCGCCTGCTCCAGCGTAAAGCGAATCGGCGGGGTCAGGATAATGTTTTCATCGGTGCCGGCAGCGCGAATGTTGGTCAACTGCTTGGCCTTGGTGGGATTGACCACCATGTCGTCGCCGCGTGAGTTGATGCCGACGATCATGCCTTCGTAGACCTCCAGGCCGGGATAGGCAAAGAGGCGGCCGCGCTCCTGCAGCGTGAACAGGGCGTAACCCAGCACCGTGCCCTGCACCATCGACACCAGCACGCCGTTCTGGCGCTTGGCGACGGCGCCCGGCTTGGCCGGGGCGTAGTGCGAGAAGCTGGACGTCATGATGCCGGTACCGGAAGTCATGGTCAGGAACTCGGAACGGAAGCCGATCAGGCCGCGCGAGGGCACGGTGGCCTCGATGCGGATACGGCCCTTGCCATCCACCACCATGTCGGTCATTTCGCCCTTGCGCAGGCCCAGTTGTTCCATGACGGCGCCCTGGTGCTGCTCTTCGACATCGAACATGACGGTTTCGTACGGCTCGTTCAGTTCGCCGTCGATTTCCTTCATGATCACTTCCGGGCGCGACACGCCGAGTTCGAAACCTTCACGGCGCATGTTCTCGATCAGCACCGACAGGTGCAACTCACCGCGACCGGAGACCTTGAAGCGGTCGGCGCTGTCGGTGTTTTCCACTCGCAGGGCGACGTTGTGGATCAGCTCGCGGTCCAGGCGGTCGCGGATGACGCGGGAGGTGACGTACTTGCCTTCCTTGCCGGCGAACGGTGAAGTATTGACCTGGAAGGTCATGGACACCGTCGGTTCGTCGACGCTCAACGGCGGCAACGCCTCGACATTCATCGGATCGCACAGCGTATCGGAGATGTTCAGGCCTTCCATGCCGGTGACGCAAATGATGTCGCCAGCCTGGGCTTCCGGCACTTCCACGCGCTGCAGCCCATGGTGGCCCATGATCTGCAGGATGCGGCCGTTACGCCGCTTGCCGTCCTTGTCGACGATGACGACGTTGGTGTTGGTCTTGACCTTGCCGCGCTGGATGCGGCCGATGCCGATGACGCCGACATAGCTGGAGTAGTCCAGCGAGGAAATCTGCATGCGGAACGGACCTTCGGCATCCACCTCAGGCGGGCTGACGCGGTCGACAATGGACTGGAACAGCGGGGTCATGTCTTCCGCCATGGTTTCCAGCGACAGACCGGCGATACCGTTCAGCGCCGAGGCGTAGACAATCGGGAAGTCCAGCTGCTCTTCGGTGGCGCCGAGCTTGTCAAAAAGATCGAACACCTGATCGATCACCCAGTCCGGACGCGCGCCCGGACGGTCGACCTTGTTGATGACGACGATCGGCTTCAGGCCTTGAGCAAACGCCTTCATGGTCACGAAGCGGGTTTGCGGCATCGGGCCGTCCACGGCGTCGACCAGCAGCAGCACGGAATCGACCATGCTCAGCACACGCTCCACCTCGCCACCAAAGTCGGCGTGGCCGGGCGTGTCGACGATATTGATGCGGTAATCACCCCACTTGATGGCGGTGTTCTTGGCGAGAATGGTGATACCCCGCTCTTTTTCCAGTGCATTCGAGTCCATGACCCGTTCAATTTCGCCTGCGCGCTCGCCGAAAGTTCCGGATTGCTGGAGCAGCTTGTCCACCAGGGTGGTTTTACCGTGGTCAACGTGGGCGATAATGGCGATATTGCGGAGATTCTGGATAGACATAACAGTCACGAAAGCACTAGCGGAGAGGAAAGGGCGCGCAGTATAGCGCAAGAGAGATGAAGACGGGATGAATTGCTGACAAAAAGCACAACGGCCGCCCTTGGGGCGGCCGTTGCAGGCTTTTCAGCTACCGCGAAGAATTACTTCTTCTTGGCGGCCTTCTTGCCTTTCTTCTTGCCCTTGACGGCCTTCTTGGCCGGCTTGGTCATCTTCTTGACTTCCATGACCTGCTTTTCAGCGGTCAGGACAGCAATCACGCGACGGTTCTTGGCCTTGCCATCCGCGGTCTTGTTGTCAGCCACCGGCTTGGCGGAGCCGTAACCGACCGCGCTGACACGACCGGCATCGACGCCGAAGCGCTGAACCAGCATGGAGCGAACGGCTTCAGCGCGCTGTTGCGACAGCAGCTTGTTGCGGGCCGGGTTGCCGGAAGAGTCGGTATGACCCTCGATGGTGATGAAGGCGTTCGGGTTGGCCTTGGCCAGATCGGCGATCTTGGCGACTTCCTTCTCGAACTCGGGCTTGATCACGGCCTTGCCGGAATCGAAGACGATGTTGATCTTCTCTTCAACCTTCTCGGTCTTGGCGATGGTCACCGTCTTGGTGCAACCCTTGTCATCGACCACTTCGTTGGCCGGGGTGGCCGGGCACTTGTCGTTGACGTTGATCACGCCGTCCTTGTCGTCATCCATCGGGCAGCCGTTGGCGCCGACCGGCTGACCCATCGGGGTGTTCGGGCATTCGTCGATGCTGTTGGGCACCTTGTCCTTGTCGGCATCCAGCGGGCAGCCGTCGACACCGACTTCCCACCCAGCCGGGGTGTTGGGGCAGCGGTCGTTGGCATCCACCACGCCGTCGCCATCGGTATCCGAGGGAGCCACCGTGGTCGGGCGCTTCACGGGCGCTTCTTCCTCGTAGACTTCTTCGTCATCACGGGCGCCAAAGGTATACTGCAGGCCGGCCACCGCCAGGTAATTGGTCAGGCTGTGATCGGAGTTGTACACCGCGCGCAGTTCGCCACGCAGGTTGAGATTGTCGGTCAGGGTGTAGAACACACCGCCGCCGAGATCCACCGTGGTGTCCTTGCTGCTGGCGCCGCCGACATCAATCTTGCTCTGGGAAAAACCGGTCAGCACGAACGGGGAGAAAGCACCGGAACGCCAGCTGAACGGGGAAACCACGGCATGACCGCCGAAAAGCTTGGTATCGCCACTCTGGCCGTATTCCGCTTCAAGGCCAAAGGCAGGAGTGAACTGGAGGCCTGCGGCCAAACCAGCGTAGACACCGTCATCGATGTTGGCACTGGAGTCTGCGGAATACATGCCGAGCAACGGGGTCACCGTCACTGCAGCGTGGGCGGACAGGGCCAGAGGGGCTGCCAAAACGACAGCGAGTGCAATCCGGTTGAGTTTCATCGAGTTCCTCCTGGGATTCGGATGTCATTTGCTGGCTGCTATTCTAGA
>CAZPZK010000048.1:0-12937 GCA_964591095.1 uncultured Moraxellaceae bacterium
CCCTGGAGGTGCTGGCCGCGCTAAGCCCCGGCCCGGCCCTGGCCTGGCTGCGGGAACAGCGTGCTGTGCTGGAGGCCGCCGCCGGCGCGCCGCTGGCGATGACCGGCGTCATCGCGGCCGCTTTCCGCGATCTGCGGCTGGATGAGCATCAGGCCGCGATGCTGACCTTGATGCTGCGCCTGCCCGGCGCGGCGGTGCAGGCGCTGGAGCAGCGCGAACGGGGCTGGCGGCAGTTTCCCTTTTTCGGCAACCACATACACCTGGCGAATGATCCGGGCCGCCGCGACGGAGGGGCATCATGAGCCATCAAAGGCTGCTGGAGGCGGAGAACCGCCTCGATACCGCGATGGGCAAGGCTTTCCTCGCCGAGCGCGTGGTGCTGCGCGGGCAGGACCTGCATCATGATCTGGCCGACCTCGACTGGTTCGGCCTGCACCTGTTTGCCATTACCGGCCGCCGGTTCAGCCGTGAGGCCCTCGAATTGCTGGGCTATCTCTGGGCCTGCACCAGCTATCCCGACCCGTCCATCTGGCCGAACAACACCGCCGCGCTGGCCGGATCGGTGCGGTCAACGGCCGGGTTGGCGATGGCGGCGGGGCTGGTCAGCTCCGAAGCGGGCCTGTTCGGCGTGAAGCCGCTGGTCAAGGTGCTGGATTTCTTTCACCGGGCGCGGGCCCGGCGGGCGGCGGGCCAGACGGTGGAAGACATTGTGGAGGCTGAGATCGCAGAAGCCGGGCTGGTTTACGGTTACGGGCGGCCGCTGGCAAGCCTGGATGAGCGCGTGCCGCATGTGATCCGCAAGGCGGAGGCACTGGGTTTTGGCGAGGGGGAGTGTTTCCGCATGGCGCTGGCCATCCACGACCATGTGGGCCGAACGCGCGGTATCGGCATGAACATTGCCGCCCTTGACGGGGCGTTGGGCGCGGACCTCGGATTTACGCCCGCCGAATTCCAGCTGTATATGAACCTGATTGTCTATGCCGGCCAGCCGCCGTGCTTCCTGGACGCGGCCGCGCGCCCGGAGGGAACCTTCTTTCCGGTCCGTTGCGCGGCGGTAGCCTATGACGGCCCGCCGCCCCGGCGCTGGTGAGTCTCAGAACTGGTACTGGCCTTCCACCCACAGGCTGCGTCCGGCCATCGGGAAGTCATCGGGAATGGCGGGCACCGGCAGCGTCGGGCCGGGTCCGGGACTGGGCTCGCGCACGTCCGCGTCGGTCAGGTTGCGAACGGATAACGCCAGGCTCAGGTTTTGCAGGACATCGCGCTTGCGCAGCGTCACATCCACCGTGGTGTAGTCGTCCAGCGCCAGCCGGCTATCCGTGGCGGCGCGTTTCTGCTTGCCCACCCAGGTCAACTGCGAATCCAGATGCCAGTCGGGCAGGAACAGCCATTCGCTGCGCAGGTAGGCCTTCTGTCCCGGTGCTTCCCCGACATCCGCGCCGGTGGCGCGGTCCTCCGATTTTTGCCAGGCGTAGTTGCCCAGGAACCGGAGGTTGTAGTTCGGACTGTAATCCACCTCCAGTTCCAGTCCGTGCCCCTTGCGCTTGCTGACGTTCTGCGCCTGGATGAAGGGCGGGGTGATCGGTACAAAGGTGATCATGTCCTGGATGTTGTAGCGGTAAATGTTGGCGGTGTACTGCAGGCGCGGCGTGGACTGGTGCGAGAAGGCCAGTTCGTAGGTGTCGATGGTCTCCGGCTTCAGGTCGGGGTTGCCCAGATTGATGGGGTTGCTGGTCACGAACAATTCGGCAAAGCTTGGCGCCCGGAAAGCCCGGCCATACAGCAATCGCGTGGTCATTCCGTCCCTTGGCGCCCAGACCAGCGCCATGCGCGGGTTGACGGCGTTGCCAAAGTCGGAGTAATGGTCGTAGCGCAGGCCGCTGGTCAACTGCCAGCGCGTCGAAATTTTCCATTCATCCTGGGCGTAGACATAGGAGTTCTGGCGGTCCTGTTCCGGCAGGTAGACTTCGGCGGTATCGCTGACATCCTCGATGCCGCCGGGGCGGGGCGTGAATGCCGGCGTGAAGTTCTTGGTTTCGGTCACTTCACGCATGTCGCTCCAGACAAAACCGGCACCCAGGCGGATGTAATGGGCGTCGAAGCCCTTGAATAGCGCCCCGAGGTCAAGGCGGGCATTTTCCTCGCGGTTGCCGGGGCTGCCGATCAGTCCGTCGGCAAACAGCAGTCCGTTCAGGGGAAAGACCGTGCCGCGCGGCAACAGGCGCAGGTTTTTCTCTACCTCCTGCGTCCCCATGAAATAGCTGATGCGCGGTTCGAACAACCAGGCGCCGTCCGCGGTGTTCCAGTGGCCGCTGTAGTCGGCGTTGATGCGCTGGCTGCGGGTGCGGCCGTCATGGTCCAGCGCCTCGAAATATCCGACCCCGGAGCCCACGTTGTAGCGACCCTGGTATCCGGCGCGGAAGCGGGTATGCTCTCCGGCGATATCCAGGCGTGCTTCCACCATGTCCTTCATGGTGTCAACCGCGCCGGGGGCCAGGCTGGCGTTGGTGCCCATCAACCGGTCATACACCGACTGGCGATCGGAGCGGACCGTTTCCTTCCAGCCGTCGGTGGTTTCGACTTCCAGCGAAAGGGCGGCATCCAGTCCGTTCTTCAGGGTGATGCCGTACTGGAGCCAGGCGGCGGCGGTGTCAAAGCTGCCCCGCCGCGCTCCGGCCTTCAGGCCGCTGATCTCGTTGCGGTCCTTGGTGATGATGTTGATGACCCCGGCATAGGCGTCCGCGCCGTACAGGGCGGAGCCGGGACCGCGGATCACTTCAATCCGGGAAACCGCCTTGACCGGCATGCCGGCCCAGATGTTGCTGCGATTGCCGAGAAACAGGCTGGACACCGGAATGCCGTTGATCAGCATCAACGCCTGCGCGTTATAGGTCGACGTGATGCCACGAATGACGAATTTGGGCGAGTAGGCCTGGTCGGAGCGGGTGATATGCAGTCCCGGCACGGTTTCCAGCACCTGGTCGATGTCGGTGGCGCCTATCGCTTCGATGTCCTCGGCGGTGATCACGGTGGCGATGGCGGCGGCCTTGTCCAGCGGTGTCTGCGTGCCGGAGGCGAGCGTGGTCACCCGGATGCTGCCGAGGTCGGCGAGGGACAGATCCCAGAGGTTGTCGGCGCGCACAGGGGCGGCTGCCAGCAGGACCTGCAGTGCCAGAAGCCGAAGGGAGCCCGGAGCACGAGCGACGGCGGTTGTTGTTTTAAAAGTTTTCATCAATCTGCACCATCAAGCCGGGGCGGCACAACTGCGGCGCCGCTATTTCCGGAGTCGCCTACGGACAAGGGGCCAGTCCCTATGCCTGGGCGATTCATCCTTGTCCCGTCTGGCCATGCGTCATGGCTGTGCCGGTGTGACGCGTTTGGCAATCTATCCCAGAGCATAGTCCGATGTATACGGCGCGCCAGACTGTTTGCTCAACTTTTAAGGGGTTGTAAAGGAAGTTCAGCCGGTATTCCCCGCCAGTCATCGGAATGCTTCCGGAACGGCGGGGGAATACCGGGAGGAGGTCAGAAGCTGTAGCTGACCTCGCCGTAAACGCTGCGCCCGGCCATGGGCAGGTCATCGGGGAAATGCGGCACCGTCAGCGGCGCAATGGGGCCGGGACTCGGCTCCCGAACGTCGGCGTCGAACAGGTTACGCACCGACAGCGCCAGCGACAGGTGGTTCCAGACCTCTTTCTTGCGCAGGGTGAGGTCAAGGGTGGCGTAATCCCGCAACGCCTCGCGATTGTCTCCCGCCGCCCGCTTCTGCTTGCCCACCCAGGTCAGCTGGGTGTCCAGTCGCCAGAAGGGAGCCAGCGTCCACTCGCCGCGCCCGTAGAATTCCCGGTTGGGGGCTTCGCCCACGTCCGCGCCGCTATTCTTGTCGATGGACTGCTGGTAGGAGTAGTTCAGCAGCAGCCGCAGGTCGGGCATCACGGTGTAGTCCATTTCCAGCTCAAAGCCCTTGCCCTTGCGCCGGCCCACGTTCTGCGCCTGCTTGACCACGCCATTCGGCACAAAGTCGATCATGTCATCAATCTGGTAGTAGAAGACGTTGGCCGTGTACAGCAGGTCGGAGGCGACATGGTGTGAAAGGGCCAGTTCGTAGGTGTCGATCTTTTCCGGCTTGAGGTCCGGATTGCCCAGGGCCACCGGGTTGCTGGCGGCGGCGGACTCGACCAGGGCGGGAGCGCGGAAGGCGCTGCCGTACAGCAGCTTGGTGGTGATACGGTCGGTGGCGGCCCAGACCAGCGCCATGCGCGGATTCACCGAATTGCCGACGTCGGAATAATGGTCGTAGCGGATGCCGGAGGTCAGCTGCCATGCCGGATCCAGCTTCCATTCATCCTGCAGGAAGACGTGGCTGTTGGTGCGCTGCGCTTCCGGCAGGAAGGTCTCGGCGGTGTCGCTGACATCTTCCAGCCCGCCCGGACGCGGCGCCAGGGCGACGGTGAAATTCTTGGCCTCGGTGACTTCGAACATGTCGCCCCAGTAAAAACCGGCGCCCAGGCGCACCCGGTGCCGTTCCCAACCCTTGAAGGTGGCGCTGAGATCAAGACGGGCGTTTTCTTCCTTGAATTCCGGGTTGCCGATGAAGCCGTCGGGAAAGGCGCCGCCAAAGGCTCCCGGCGGAAAGAGGATCATGTCCTCGGTCACCTGCATGGTGCCCCGGTAATAACTGGCCCGCGCCTCCAGTCCCCAGTCCGGGCTCAGGTCACCGCGGGTCCAGCTGTAGTCGGCGTTGACGCGCTGGCTGAGCAGTTCGCCCCGCGGGTCCAGCGTTTGCGCGGTGCCGAGGCCGGTTTCCAGATGGTAGCGACCCTGGAAGCCCGCCCGGAAGCGGGAGTGGCCGCGCGAGATGTCGAGCCGCGACTCCAGCGTGTCCTTGCCCATGTTGATCGGGCCGGGAGCCAGCGAGATGGCGGTGCCGAAGACCTGGTCCCAGGCGGTCTGCTGGTCGGCGCGGACCAGGGCGTCCCAACCGTCGGTGGTTTCCGCCTCCAGCATCAGGCCGACATCGAAGCCGCCATAAACGCCGCCGTGTTCCAGCCAGAGGGCGCGGGTGTTGAAACTGCCCGCGCGGGCCCCGGCCACGGTGTGCGGGGCATCCAGCCCGCCATTGCTGTCGCGGATGTCCTGGCCGGTTTTGGTGATGATGTTGATGACCCCGGAGAAGGCATCCGCGCCGTAGAGCGCCGACCCCGGCCCGCGGATGACCTCGATGCGCTGCACGACCTTGACCGGCATGCCCGCCCAGACATTGCTGCGGTTGCCGGTAAACAGGCTGGTGATGGGAATGCCGTTGATCAGAACCAGCGTCTGCGCGTTGAAACCGGAGGTGATGCCGCGCATGTAGAACTTGGGCGCGGCGATCTGGTCGCCGCGCCCGACATGCAGGCCGGGCACGGTTTCCAGTGCCTGGTCGATATCGGTGACGCCCATCGCGGCGATGTCATCGGCGGTGATGACGGTGGCAATGGCGGCGGCCTTGTCCAGCGGCGTGTCGGTTCCGGAGGCGATCGCGGTGATGCGGACCTTCCCCAGTTCTTCCAGCGGCAGGTCCCAGAGGCTGTCGGCGGCCGCGTCGCGGGATGCCGCGATCAGCCCGACGGCCAGCGCCGGCAGCAGCCGGCGCGGGAAAATTGGTGCACTCATTTTTCTGTACCCCTCATGCGTGGTACAGCAGGTCTCGGGTCTCCCCGTCAGGGGGCCCGGCAAACGTCCCGATCCTCCGGGAAGTCCACAGTCCGCTGGTGCATTCGCCGCCGTCACTGCTGTTGTTTTTATGTGACGAAATTGGCAATTTATAGCAAGGAATCGCCGGTTGTATAGCCGTTATCCGATTTTTTTTTGGAACGATGTTGCGACGGGACGCCGCATCGCGCCCTCCCTGAGCGGGCGGAACAGGCATAATGCGGCATGTGCCGCCGTCCGGATCCCGCCATGACTCCCGAATTGATCATCGCCCTGCAGAATCCCGCGATCTACCCGCATCCGGTGCGCGGATTCCGCGTGCTGGAAACCCATATTTCCTGGGTCATCCTCACCGGCGACCTTGCCTACAAGATCAAGAAACCGGTGGATTTCGGCTTTCTCGATTTTACCCGACTGGCGGACCGCCGCCATTTCTGCGAGGAGGAATTGCGGCTCAACCGCCGACTTTCCGGCGATCTCTACCAGCGGGTGGTCGCCATTGGCGGCACGCCGGACGCGCCGGTGCTGGATGGCGGCGGCGAGCCGATCGAGTACGCCGTGCAAATGCGTGAATTCCCGCAGTCGCAATTGCTGGATGCCTTGCAGGCGCGGGGGGCTTTGCCGGTGGCGGTGCTGGAGGCGCTGGCCCGGCGCATCGCCCGTTTTCACGCCGAAACCCCGGCGGCGGCGGACGGCCACCCGCAGCGGCAGCCCGCCGCGCTGCGCGCGCCGATGATCCAGAACTTTCGCATGATCCGCCCCTGGCTGACGGATGCGGACGACTTGAGGCAACTCGACCGGCTGGAGCAGCAACTGGCGGAGCGCTATGCGCGGCTGGAGCCGGTGCTGGCGCAGCGCATCCGCGACGACCGCGTGCGCGAATGCCACGGCGATCTGCATCTGGGCAATATCGCGTTGATTGACGGCGAAGCGGTGCCCTTCGATGGCATCGAATTCAATGATGCCTTCCGCCTGATTGATGTGGCGTCGGATATCGCCTTCCTGGTCATGGACCTGGAGAGCCGGGGGCTGACCGGCGCCGCTCGCCGCGTGCTCAATGCCTGGTTGGAGGAAAGCGGCGATTATGGCGCGCTGGCGGTGATGGACTTCTATCGCGCCTACCGCGCGCTGGTGCGGGCCAAGGTCAACCTGCTGCGGCTGGGGCAAGAGCCGGACGAGGCGCGGCGCGGCCCCATCCTCGCCGAATACCGGCGTTACGCCGCGCTGGCGGAGCATGTCGGTCAGCGGTCGTCGCCCTTTGTCGCGATCACTTGCGGTGTATCGGCGGTGGGTAAGAGCCGGGTGGCGCTGACCGTGGTCGAGGCCTGTGGCGCGGTCCGTGTGCGCTCGGATGTCGAGCGCAAGCGCATGCTGGGCGGGCAACCGTTGGCTCTGGGCGATCAGACCGATGTCGGGATCTATGGCGCCGCCGCCACGGTCGCCACTTATGACCGCCTGCTGACGCTGGCCGGAGACATCCTGAGCGCCGGTTATCCGGTGGTTTTGGACGCCACCTTCCTCCAGCGGTCGCGGCGGGCGGAGGCGGCGGCGCTGGCGGCCGGGCGGGCGCTGCCGTTTCGCATCCTGCATTGCACGGCGAACGAAGCCGTCATCCGCGAGCGGCTGGCGCAACGCCGCGCGGCGGGCCAGGATCCGTCGGATGCCACGGAGGCGGTGGTTCGCCGACAGTTGTCGTCCGGGGAGGCGCTGGATGCGGCGGAACGGGCGGTGACGCTGGCCGTGCGCACGGATGCGCCGGACGGGCCGGATACACTGGCGCGGCAACTGGCGGCGCTCTGTCCGTCGTGATGGCCGGACGGGAAAGCGCCGCAGGCGTCCGGCATTGCAGTACAATCGCGCGGCGGCGCGCTTCCGGGGCATGCCGCCGCTTCTCTGATCCGCCGAGGAAAAACCATGTTCTATCAAATGCTGGTGCGCTTGCTGCTCAGCGCCTGTGGTCTGGGGCTGGCCGATTACCTGCTGGACGGAGTGCGCTTTGACCAGTACACCACACTGTTCTGGGCGGCGCTTCTGCTCGGGATTGCCAATACCGTGGTGCGACCGGTCCTGATTTTCTTCACCTTGCCGATCACGCTGATCACGCTCGGGCTGTTCCTGTTCGTGGTCAACGCCGCGACCCTCGGGCTGGTGGCGTGGTTCCTGCCCGGCTTTCATCTCGCCGGTTTCTGGTCCGCCCTTGGCGCCTGGTTCATCGTGGCCCTGATGCACGCCCTGGGCGGCGCGCTCACCGGCAAGGGCGGCATCGTGGTGCGGGTGGAACGCCGCTGACGGCCCTAGCGGTTGGGGCGGCAGCCGTGCGTCAGGTCCAGCGCCGGCTCATAGACGGCGGTCCGGACCCCGGCCACGCCCAGCAGCGTGTGGAACAGATGGTCATGACTGGCGGGCTGCCCCGCCCGGCGCTTCAGGCAGTCCCGGTCCGGCCCGTTTTCGCCGAACCATAGCACCAGCGGCACCTTTTTCTGGGTGTCCGGGGCGATGGACCAGGGGACGCTGTGCAGGTACAGGCCGTTTTCGCCCAGCGACTCGCCGTGGTCCGAGACGTAGATCAGGGCGGTGCGGCGGTGCGCGGACTGCGCCTTGAGGAAGTCGATGGCGGCGGCGACGACATGATCGGTGTAGAGCACGCCGTTATCGTAGGTGTTGACGATCTGGTCGCGGCTGCAGGTTTCCAGCCGCGTGGTGTCGCAGGTCGGCGTAAACCGGCGGAAGGCGTCCGGATAGCGCTGGTAATAGGCCGGGCCGTGCAGGCCCATCTGGTGCAGCACCACCACCATGTCCTGCGGCGTGTTGCCGATATCCGCCTCCAGCCCGTGCAGCAGGACTTCATCAAAGCATTCACCGTCATGGCACAGCGCCGGGTTGCCGGTCTTGTCGGTGAGCTGTTCTTCCACCCCCGCGCACACGCCCTTGCAGCCGGACTGGTTGTCGCGCCACAGCACGCGCAGCCCGGCGCGCTGCAGCACGTTCAGCACCGATTCGCTGTGGCGGATGGCATCCTCATCGTAGTTGCGCCGCCCCTGCACCGAGAACATGCAGGGTAGCGAGGTGGCGGTGTTGGTGCCGCAGGCGGTGACATCGGAGAAATTGACCACGTCCCGCGCCGCCAGCGCCGGGGTGGTTTGCCGGGCATAGCCGTTGAGTCCCCAGTTGGCGGCGCGGGTGGTTTCGCCGACCACCAGCACCAGCAGCAGCGGTTTCTCCCCGGCAGGGCGGGGCGCGAGCACGGCGTCGGCGCCGACCACCTGGCGTGGTCCCTGGTAATGTTTCTTCGGCAGCACCGTCACCCGCAGCAGGGAATATACATAGTTGCTGGGCGTGATCAGGTAGCGCAGCGTTTTCTGCTCGCGCATCAGCGGCATCAATTGTTGGGATATGGGGTAGAAGGCCGCCGCGCTGACGATCGCCGCCGCCAGCAGCGCCAAGGGCTTGGCCGCCCAGCTGTGGCGCAGCGGCGGCCGGCGGATCCTGACCCGCCACAGCAGCAGCCAGGGCAGCAGGACATAGCCCAGCACATAGGGCGCCATGTCCCAGGCCAGCAGGTCGCGGACTTCCCGGGGATCGGTTTCCAGGAAATTGCGCGCCATCGCCGTGTCGATATAGATATCAAAGCGGTGCATGAAATACACCGAAGCGCCGGTGAGAAAGGCCATCACCGTTAACAGCGGCTTGGCGGTCCAGCGATTGAGCAGCAGCAGGAACAGGATGAACTGCAGAGCCGCCACCAGCACCGCCATCGCCGCGAGGAAACCCCAGCCCGCCAGCGGCGAGGCGGCGGGCAACAATTGCAGCTTGTGCCAGAGGCTGCCGTTGCAGGCCAGCGTGGAAAACAGGCTGGCGATCAGCGCCAGCGTGGTGGTCGTGACTTCCGGCCGCCATTGGCGCAGGGCGCGCAGGACGGCGGCGATCGGGTTCAGCGGTTCCATGCGGTTCGCGGTTCCGAGAGGGGGGGCCGCCAAGTATAGCCAGCGCCGTCCCGATCTGGCTTAAGCGGGACTTAAGTCTTCACTCGACGCGGCGCTTTCTTTAAAGGTACGCCCGAATTTCCGCCGGTGTCAGCACCTTTCCCGCCGACACCACCTTGCCGTCCACCACCAGAGCCGGCGTCGACATCACGCCATGGGCGGCGATCCCGGCAAAGTCCGTCACCTTGAGGATCTCGGCCTCGCGTCCGGTATCGGCCAGCGCCTTGCGCGTGTTTTCGGTCAGGGTCTGACACTTGCTGCAACCCGAACCCAGTATCTTGATGATCATGCCTGTGTCTCCCGGTAAAAATGTCTAGAGGAAATAGCCGCTGACGGCGTTGAAGGCGTAGCCAATGATCAGGATGCCGGTGATGACGATGCCGAGGAAGGTGGCCAGCAGGCGCAGCTTCACCACCTTCTTCAGCATCACCAGCGACGGCAGCGACAGCGCCGTGACCGCCATCATGAACGCCAGCGCCGTGCCCAGCCCCACACCCTTGGCCACCAGCGCTTCCGCGACCGGCAGTGTGCCGAAGATATCGGCATACATCGGGGCGCCGACCAGCACCGCCAGCGGCACTGACCACGGCTTGTCCTGACCCAGCACCGCCAGGATCCAGTCGCGGGGAATGACATTGTGGATCAGCGCGCCGATGCCGACACCGATCAGGATATAGGGCCACACCCGGCGCACGATGTCACGGACTTGTTCGAGGCTGTAGCGCAGGCGGTCGCGGCGGGTCAGTTCATCCTGCGGGATGTCCACCACCGGGCTGTGGAAGACAAAGCTTTCCACCTGGCTTTCCAGCTTCAGGCGGCCGATGACCGTGCCGCCGATCACCGCCAGCACCACGCCGGTCAGCACATAGGCAACCGCAATCGGCCAGTTGAAGATTCTGGCCAGCAGGATCACCGACGCCAGGTCGACCAGCGGCGAGGAGATCAGGAAGGCGAAGGTGACGCCCAGCGGCAGGCCCGCGCTGGTGAAGCCGATGAACAACGGGATCGACGAACAGGAACAGAAGGGCGTGAGCGTGCCGAGCAGCGCCCCGGCGATGTTGGCCGGCAGGCCGGTGAGGCCGCCAAGGATGCGGCGGGTGCGTTCCGGCGGGAAGTAGCTCTGGATCCACGACACGCTGAAGATCAGCACCCCCAGCAGGATGAAGATCTTGATCACGTCGTAAAGGAAGAAGTGCAGGCTGCCGCCGAGCCGGGTGGTGGTATCGAGGCCACCGCTTTCCAGCAGGGCGCGCACCAGCGCGGCCAGCCAGTCCATGCGCAGCAGTTGGTTGTTCAGCCATTCAAACATGGACGGGCTCCTGCCTTGGCAATCCGGCGGAAACGGCCGCCGCCAGCATCACGAACAGGCTGGACACGGCCAGGCAGGCCTCCAGCCCCCACCGCTGGAAGACCCAGCCCGACAGGAGGGTGCCGACCAGCCGCCCCATCGCGTTCGACATGTAATAAAAGCCCACGTCCAGCGACACGCCGTCTGCGCGCGCCCAGGACACGATCAGGAAGCTGTGCAGCGAGGAATTCACCGCGAAAAGCGCCCCGAACATCAGCAGGCCGCCGGTCACCATCGGCAGCGGCGGCAGGCCCGCCTCCAGCCCCAGCGCGATCAGCGCCGGAATGCCCGCCAGCGCCGCCGCCCAGCCGAAGGCGGTACGGCCGTCCGGCACCCGACCCCGGCGCTTGCCGGTCAGGGCCGGCGCGAAAGACTGCACCATGCCATAGCCGATCACCCAGACCGCCAGAAACGCGCCGACCTGCGACACGCTCCAGCCGAACACCGTGCTCAGGTAGACCGGCAGCGCCACCACGAACCAGACATCGCGCGCGCCGAACAGGAACAGCCGCGCCCCGGACAGCCGGTTGATCGCCGGGCTCTTTGAGAGCAGCTCGCGGAATTTCGGCTTGGCCGCCTTCTTGCCCAGATCCTGCTTCAGCCCGATCAGGCTGCCCACCCAGACCAGCGCCAGCACCGCCGCCATGCCCAGCACCGCGCCCTGAAAGCCGACAGCCGCCAGCAGCGCCCCGCCCAGGAAGAAACCCGCGCCCTTCAGCGCATTCTTCGAGCCGGTCAGCACCGCCACCCAATGATAGAGCTTGCCCTTTTCCCCTTCCGGCACCAGCAACTTGATGGCGCTCTTGGCGCTCATCTTGTTCAGGTCCTTGGCGATGCCGGAGAGCGCCTGCGCCGCCATCACCCACGGCACTGTCAGCCAGGCGGCGGGGACGGTCAGCATCAGCAGCGCGCCGACTTGCAGCCCCAACCCGATATTCATCGTCCGGTTCAGCCCCAGCCTTGCCCCCAGCCTCCCGCCCAGCAGGTTGGTGACGACGCCGAAGAATTCATAGAACAGGAACAGCGCCGCAATCTGCAGCGGCGAGTAGCCCAGCGCATGAAAGTGCAGCACCACCAGCATGCGCAGCGCGCCGTCGGTGAGGGTGAAGGCCCAGTAATTGCCAGTGACCAGCAGGTACTGGCGGACCGCCGGGGTCATGCCGCGCCCACCAGCTTGACCAGTTCGACGGTGCGGTTGGCGTAGCCCCATTCGTTGTCGTACCAGGCGTAGAGCTTCACCTGCGTGCCGTTCACCACCATCGTCGACAGGGCGTCGATGATCGAGGAGCGCGGGTCAGTGCGGTAATCGATCGACACCAGCGGCCGTTCCTCATAGCCGAGGATGCCTGCCAGTTCGTTCTCCGCCGCCGCCTTCAGCAGGGCGTTCACCTCCGCCGCCGTGGTCGGGCGTTCGACTTCAAAGACGCAGTCGGTCAGCGAGGCGTTGGCCAGCGGCACGCGCACGGCATGGCCGTTCAGGCGGCCCTTCAGTTCCGGGAAGATCTCGGCAATGGCGGTGGCGGAGCCGGTGGTGGTGGGAATCAGGCTCATGCCGCTGGCGCGGGCGCGGCGCAGGTCCTTGTGCGGCTGGTCGAGGAGGCTCTGGGTGTTGGTCAGGTCGTGGATGGTGGTGATGGAACCGTGGCGGATGCCCAGATGTTCGTGAATCACCTTCACCACCGGCGCCAGGCAGTTGGTGGTGCAGGAGGCGGCGGTGACGATGCGGTGCACGGCCGGATCGAACAGGTGCTGGTTGACGCCCATCACCACGTTCAGCGCCCCCGGCTCCTTCACCGGCGCGGACACCACCACGCGCTTCACGCCCTGCTTCAGGTAGTCCTGGAGGACGGCCACGGTTTTCATCTTGCCGCTGGCCTCGATCACCACGTCGCAACCGGACCAGTCGGTGTCG
>CAZPZK010000049.1:0-243 GCA_964591095.1 uncultured Moraxellaceae bacterium
GGCTGTGAATTCCTGCGAAATCGGTGTGTTTGGCTGAGAGGGCGCACACAGTACGCCCCTACGGGATCAGTCGGCCAGCCACAGGTAAAGCAGTCCGGCAGCACTCAGCAGCCAGATCATCACGATCACGACCGCCGCCACCGGACTGACCGGCCGTTCGGCCGCCTCCTGCGCCTTGACCCGGCTGTCGGCAATCACCGTTTCTGGCGTCAGGCGGATGACCAGCAGGATGCCCAGCGGCAG
>CAZPZK010000049.1:253-3067 GCA_964591095.1 uncultured Moraxellaceae bacterium
ATCAGGTCATCCAGATAACCCAGCACGGGAATGAAGTCCGGAATCAGGTCAATGGGGCTGAAGGCATAGGCCGCGATCATCAGGGCGAGCAGGCGCACCGGCCATGGCGTTCGCGGGTCGCGGGCGGCGAAATACACGGTCAGGGCATCGCGCTTGATACGGCGGGCGGCCTCCTGCAAACGGCTCATGGCAGGCTTACCCGGTCACCGCCAGCGGCTCCACCTTCTCCCCGGCCTCCGTGATGAAATGCTTTTCATAGCATGGCGTTTCCGGCGGCAACAGCACCCACGGCACTTTCGTCTCCGTGAACAAATGACAGGTCACCGCAAACCGGTCGCGCACATCAAACGACCCCGCCGAAAGTATCTGGATGCCCGGCGCGCGGGTGATGCGCGAGCCCACCCGCGTACCGCAACGCCCGCAGAACTGGGTCGTGACCGTGCGACCGTGCGTGGGCGACACATAGTCGAAGGTCTGCATCGGCTCGCCGCTGAATTCCACCTGCCGGTGCTTGAAGAAGACCGGCATCTGGAAGGCCGTGCCGGACGACTTCTGGCAGTAGTTGCAGTGGCAGACATAGGCCGCCACCGGCGCGCCGGTGACGCGATAGCGCACGGCGCCGCACAGGCAGCCGCCTTCTTGAATTTCGATCATACTCGATTTCCCCGTGATTGCTGAATACCCAAAGCCGTACCGCCGATGATGCGCACCGCATTCCTCACCATCTGGTCCACCGACAGCCGGTAACCGTCCTGCATCCAGTGCATGGCGGCATAGGCCAGCGCCCCCACCAGCGACAGGCCCAGCATGTCGGCTTCTTCCTCCGGCAGGTCATCCGCCGTCATCACCGAACGCGCACCGGCCATGATCACCCGCCCGAACACCCGGATGTTTTCTTCATAAAGCGCATCGACCGCCGGGCTGACGCCCATCACTTCCAGCAGGGTGGTGCGGGCAAACAGCGGGTCGCGGGCATGTTCGAAGAACACCCTGACCCCGGCGGCGGTGATGGCGTCCAGCTCGCGCGGGGCCTGCTGCATGGCGGTCAGGATCGCCGCCTGGCATTCGCCCATCAGCGTGCGGTAGATCTCGATCAGCAAGGCCTCGGTGCTGTCAAAGGACTCATAGAAATAGCGGTTGCTGAGCCCGGCCTCCGCGCACAGCGCGCGCACGGTGGCGGCGCGATAGCCGAGGGTGCCGATCACCCGCACCCCGGCCCGGATGAAGCGCTCCCGCCGCTCACTGACCCGCGCGTCATGGTCGCGGCCGCCGTAGGGGCGCTCGGAAGACGGTGGCGAAGCAAGCGGAAAATTCATGGCGGCGGCTGGCAGTCGTGTGATGCCGCCACTATACCGGAAGGGACGGCGAAAACCCAAATTTGACAACGCACGTTATCAGATATAATCTGACAACACCTGATTCCAGATTTCAGCCCTCCCCGGCTCCGCGAGACGACCATGACCCAACGACTTGATGTGGAATTCCAATCCGGCGGCATCACCTGCCGCGCCTGGCTGTACCTGCCCGCCTCCGACACGCCGCGTCCCGTGATTGTCATGGCGCACGGGCTGGGAGGCACGAAGGTGATGCGGCTGGACGCCTTCGCCGAGCGCTTCAGCGCGGCGGGCTACGCCTGCCTGGTCTTCGACTACCGGCACTTCGGCGACAGCGACGGCGAGCCGCGCCAGCTGCTGGATGTGAACAAGCAGCTGGAAGACTGGAAGGCGGCCGTGGCTTATGCCCGCGCCTGCCCGCAGGTGGATGGCCGCCGGGTGGTGCTCTGGGGGACCTCGTTCAGCGGCGGCCACGTGCTGAGTACCGCTGCCGCCGTGCCGGGCATCGAAGCGGTGATCTCGCAATGCCCCTTCACCAACGGCCTGGCCTCCGGGCTGGCGCTGAACCCGGTCAGTTCGCTGAAGGTGACGGCGCGGGCGCTGCGCGACCAGGTCGGTTCCTGGCTGGGCCAGTCTCCGGTCATGGTGTCGACGGCGGGACAACCGGGCGAGGCGGCGCTGATGACCGCCCCGGATGTCATCCCCGGCTATCTGGGCCTGCTGTCCGCGCAGGATGCCGCCGTCTTCCGCAACGAAGTGGCGGCGCGTTTCGGCCTGCAGATCATCCGCTATTTCCCCGGCCTGAAGACACCGAAGATTGCCTGCCCGGTGCTGTTCTGCGTCTGCGACACCGACTCGGTGGCCCCCGCCGGGCCGACGCTATTCCACGCCCGCCGGGCGCCGCAGGGGGAAATCAAGCGTTATCCTGAGGGACATTTCGATATCTATGTAGGCGAGGCGTTCGAGCGGGTGGTGAAGGACCAGATTGAATTCCTGCAACGTCGCGTGCCGGTTTGAGGAAATCAACATCATGCCCAAATACGACATCTCCAAACTCACCATCGCCATCACCGGCTCCACCGGCGGACTGGGCTCCGCGCTGGCGAAAGCCCTGTACGCCAAGGGCGCGAAACTGGCGTTGCTGGACCTGGACGGCGCGGCGGCGCAACAGCAGGCGGAAAGCCTGGGCGGACCAAGCCGCGCCAAGGGATGGGCGGTGAACGTGCGCTCGATGGAAAGCCTGCAACAGGCGATCGATGCCGCCGCCGCGCATTTCGGCGGGCTGGACATGGTCATCGCCAACGCCGGCATCACCGAGATGGAAGCACTGGTCAACGGCAGCGAAGCGGCCTTCACCCGCGTCATCGACATCAACCTCAACGGCGTGTGGCGCACCTTCAAGGCGGCCATTCCGCATGTGCAGAAGCGCAAGGGCTACCTGCTGGCGATCTCGTCGATGGCGGCCTTCATCCATTCGCCG
>CAZPZK010000049.1:3077-12920 GCA_964591095.1 uncultured Moraxellaceae bacterium
ATGTGCGACAGCATCCGGCTGGAATTGCGGCATCTGGGGGTGGGTGTCGGCAGCGTGCACCCAACTTTCTTCCCCACGCCAATGATGGACGGCGTGTTTGCCGATGAAGCGGGCAACCGGATCTGGGACGGCAACAAGGGCGGCATCTGGAAGATGGTGACGCTGGAGTCGGTGATGGCGGCGATTGTGGAAGGCATCGAGCAGCGCAGCGACATGATTGTCGCCCCGAAGCGCATCGGGCTGATTGCCCGCGCGCCGGGGGTGTTCCGCAAGGCGGTGGAGGTTCTGGGGTTCAAGGATAGCGAGATTGAACAGGCGGTAGCGGCAGCGGGAAGGCGTTGAAGAGGCAAGGCTCCAGGCCTCATCTCAGAAATGCAGCGCCAGCCCCAGATACGGCCCCTTGAAATCCAGGTCTGCATCGGTGTTTTCGATATCCTCCAAGGTCGCGGACATCTGGCGGTAGCCGAGTTTCAGCCCCGCATCCACCGCCGGGTTGTCCATGAAGGTGTACTGGATTTCGGCCTGGACATCCGTCAGCCGGTTGCCCTGATACGACACGCCAGCCAGCTCGGCCTTGACGCTGAGCCCGGTCAGGGGCAGTTTGCCGCCCGCCGACAGATAGGCCATCGGCAATACATCATCCAGACTGACTTCGTGCTTTTGCAGGCCGATCGTCTCCCGGGCAACCACATTGCCCTTCACCCATTTGGCGGCCAGACCGACATCCACGCTTACCAGGTTATCCAGCACTTCGTAATACAGCACCAGATCCGTGCTGGTCAGGTCGACATCCAGATTGACGTCCTTGGCCAGATAGGTATGGCCGGCAAACTCCAGCACGCCCACGCTGCGGGTGTCATTGCCCTGGAGGGCGGTGTGGCGCAGGCGGATATTGGGTAGAACCGGCACCGGGTGTTCCAGGCTCACAGCCAGCGACGCCTGCTTCTGCTGGTCGAAACCGAATTCGGTCTTGGACTTGCCCGTTTGGGCGACATCGGCGATGCCGTCGTATTGCCAGTAGTCGGCGCTGGCATACACCCCGATGGTGTCGGCATGGGCCAGGGAAGCGCCCAGCAGGGCGGCCAGAGTGATGGCGGAGGACACGGTAATGCGCATGGTGATGATCCTTTTCCAGAGGAATGAGAGGGAAACGGCCTGTTGAATGGCGTCAAGTATAGGGCAATACGTACCATTCTCCATTGCCCCTCACGCGGTCCCCTCCAGAATCATCGCCGCCACCCCCGCCGGGTCCTTCCACATCGGCACATGTCCCCAGCCCTTCGGCTCCCGCCAGAGCGCATGGCCCGGCAACTCCTCCCGCCGCCGGGACGCCGCGCCTAACAGCAGGTCATGAGTGCCGAAGGCCACCGTCACCGGCACGGTGATTCCCTGCCCGCCCGCAAACCGGCCGGAATGGGCGAAGGTGTCGGCAAAGCCCGGTGCATCCACAAAATCCCACGTCAGGTCGATGGCGGTATCCGCCGGAATGGCCCGCCCGCCGGTGGACAACGGCACCGCCATGCACAGCTCCCGCAACAGCCCAACGCGCAGGCTGCCCTTAACCAGCCAGGGTGCGGCTCTCGCCACCCGCCGCAGGCCGAAGAAGACATGCTTGGCGCGCGCTGGCGGCTGCCGCCACAACCCGGCCGGGGAAATCGCCACCACCGAGCGCGCCAGCCCCAGCCGCGCCGCTTCCAGCGCCATCCAGCCGCCCAGTGAATTGCCCGCGAGATCCACCGGCCCGTCAATGCCCAGCCCCCGCAACACCCGTTCCAGTTCCCGCACCAGATTCACCGTAGTGGGCGGCACGCCGTGCGGCAGGCACGGGCTGTCCCCAAACCCGGCGGTATCGAAAGCCAGCACCCGCCGTTCCCGCGCCAGCCTCTCCATTACCGGCCTCCAGGCCCGGTGCGACATGCCGATACCGTGCAGCAGCACCAGCGACCGCCCCTGCCCCTGTTCCACATAATGCCAACTCATTTCGCGCCCTCCGCCGCCATCGCCCCGGCCTGAATCCCCGCCCGACCCGGCGAGGATGTACTCAACCACACCCCCGCCAGCACCAGCACCGTGCCCGCCAGATACACCGGCGTCAGCGGCTGGCCCAGCGCCACCCCGATCAGCGCCGTGAACACCGGCACCAGATTCATGAATACCGCCGCCGCGCCCGGCCCTGCCACGCGCACGCCGTCGTTCCACCACAGGTAAGCCACGCCGGAACCGAACAGCCCCATCGCCGCCACCGACGCCAGCACGCTCCACGGCGCGGGCGTCAGCAGCGTGCCCTGCGTAATCACCGCGTTCAGGCCCAGCAGCACCCCGCCCAGCGTCACCGTGCCGGTGGTGATCTGCAAGGTCGGCAGGCCGCGAATGAAGCGCCGGGGAATCACCGAATACAGCGCCCAGCAGGCCGCCGCCAGCAGCACCAGCAGATCGCCGGGGGCGAAGGACAGCGATGCCAGCCGCGCCCAGGAACCACCGCTGATCACCAGCAGCACGCCGGACAACCCGAACGCCAGCCCGCCCAGTTGCCGGGGCGCCACCGCCTCGCGGCTCAGCAGCGCGCCAAACACCGTGATCAGCAACGGGCACAGCGCCATGATGAGCGCCCCGTTCATGGCCGAGGTCTGGCGCATGCCGTGAAACAGCGCCAGGTTGAAACCGCCGATGCCCAGCACCGCCATCACCAGCAGCGGCGCGGCGTGACGGCGCAGGCCGCGCCAGTCGATGCCCTCGCGCAGGCCCACCCAGGGCAGCAGCACCAGCGCGCCCAGCAGGAAACGCCAGCCGCTCAGCACTTCCGGCGTCATCACCGTCAGCGCATGCTGGCCCAGATAGAACATCAGCGCCCAGAAAAAACTGGTCAGGCCCAGGGTGAGCCAGGTGGTGCGGGTCATGTCGGTGCCCTCCTCGTACAGGGCTTCACCTTAGCAATTGCCGGATATGGAAGAGAATGCCAATATCCGGGAAAGCATTTTCCGCCCATGGAAAACCCGGATGGACTGGAACAACCTGAAATTCTTTCTGGCCGTTGCGCGGCTGGGCGGCCTGACGCCTGCGGCGGCGGCGTTGGCCACCAGCGTCTCCACCGTATCGCGGCACATCGACGCGCTGGAAGCGACGCTGGGCGTGACGCTGTTTTTGCGGCGGCAGCAGGGCTATCTGCTGACCGATGCCGGATCGGCGCTGCTAGGGCATGTGGCCGAGGTGGAGCGCAGCATCCGCGCGGTGGAACGGCAGGGCGACGCGGTGCGCGACGTGACCGGCGTGGTGCGGCTGGCCACCTTCGAGTCCATCGCCCATTACCTGCTGATGCCGGCGCTGCCCGCCTTCACCGAACGATATCCGAAGTTGCAGGTGGAATTGCTGGTGAACCGGCATCTGGCGGATTTGGCGCGCCGGGATGCGGATCTGGCGTTGCGGATCATCGACCCGAAACGCGACAGCCACGACCCGGACACCATCGTGCAGTTGCTGGGGCGTTTCCGATTCGAGCTGTACTGCACGCCGGCGGCGCTGGCGCGGGTGGACGGCGACTGGCGGCAACTGCCGCATGTGTCCTGGGACGCGGCCTGGTTCCGGCCGCCGATGGTGGACTGGCTGAAGGAGCTGTTTCCCGGACGCACGCCGGTGCTGCGCGGTAACAGCATGCAGACGCATTTGCTGGCCGCCACCACCGGGCTGGCGGCGGCGCTGCTGCCGGATTTCATGGGGGACGGGGATGAGCGGCTGGTGCGGGCGACGGCGGTGGCGGCGGATACGCATCAGGAGTTGTGGTTGCTGTATCACCGGGATTTGCGGGCCAGCGCGCGGGTGATGGCGATGCGGGATTTTTTGACGGAGGTGTGTCGGGGGGTGTTGGACAACACCTCAAAGACAGCATAAATTCGAAATAAAAACAAAGATATGGTCTATTACTCAACCCATCCTACAGCCCTCCTCTGTCTATCTCGCATAGAATCAGTTCATAATCATTTCCGAATAAGCCTTTCCAGCGAGCGTCGTTGGCAAACCTAACCCTGAAATCAGCCACTTCTTGCTCTTGGTTATCAACATCAAACAAATCATGAAATTCTGAGCTTGCTCCAATGAAGACAGGTGGCATCCCATATCGCTCAAATTGGTCTGCGGTTATGTCAATAATCAGACCTGCGCATACAAGCCAAACATGGCTATTTAACTCCCGATTGAAACCTCCATTCGTACCATCCATGCGAACTGCCTGACCAAAGTTATTGTCATGCAAATATGCTGCAAGAAGTTGTGAAGCGTCATCACAGCATGCAGAAGGAAAAGATGCACAGCCCAAGGTTGTATGGAATTTTGCTTGCGGAATGCGCTCGATCGCATTTCTAAAATTTCGCACCAATAGATGAAATTGATCCATGACTCTTCACTTCCCCCCCCAGAGCTCCGTCTTCCCGCGTCATCCGAAACCCCGGCTCAAATGCCGCCAGACCCGCCTCCATCATCCACCACGGATCATCAACCGGCACACGCAGCGAACCATTCCCATCACGTCTGGCCTTGACCATATGGCAAGCTATGCGGGACGGCACAGGCGGTCGTGAGCACTGGGACTTTCCAACCAAAATCAAACGGATGACCTTCATCAAGACCTCCTCAAACTCCGCACCCATCAACCATAATCGCAGCGATCAGGGATAGCAAACAGAACAGGAATCGATGCCTTCAGTCCGCCAAATCCATCAGCAACCCGGCCCCAACGATTGCACCCTGCCCACTTTTCCCTCAAAATATACGTAACACTATAGTTACGTATATTTAACCCCGGATAACCGCTCCCGCTTCTCCGCGCAACCGACTATCCTGATCCCCATCTTCACGGAGACTTCCCCCATGGCCACCCAGATCGGATTCCACGACATCGCCCGCGGCATACTTCAAGCCGCCCCGGAAATGCTCGATCCCAACCGCGCCAACCTGCTGCGCCTGGCCGGACTGAACCCGGACAGCCGCCAGTCCATCGGCAAGGTCGTGGAATTCTGGGCGCGCTGGACCCCGGACCGGGTGGCGCTGCGCTTCGATGACCGCGCCTGGACCTACCGCGAACTCAACGCCTGGGCCAACCGCCTCGCCCACCTGTGGGCGGCGCGCGGCATCGACAGCGGCGACACCGTTGCCATCCTCATGGAAAACCGGCCGGAAGTGCTGGCCTGCGTCATCGCCGCCATGAAGCTGGGGGCCATTGCCGCCATGCTCAACCACAACCAGCGCGCCGAGGTGCTCAGCCACAGCATCGGCCTGGTGCGCATGAAACTGCTGGTGATCAGCAGCGAATGCCGCGACGCCATCGAAACCACCGCCTACACCCCGCAAGGCACCCCCGCGCTGGCGTACTTCTGGTGCGGCGGCGACCCTGCCGCCCCTGCTCCGGACGGCTGGCTGGATCTGGAAGAAGCCAGCCACCATTGCGCGTCGGACAACCCGACCAGCACCGGCGGCGTTCGCGCCCGCCAGCCCTGCTTCTACATTTTCACTTCCGGCACCACCGGCATGCCCAAGGCCTCGGTCATGACGCATTACCGCTGGCTGGCGGCCATGGCCGGAGTCGGCGGCCTGACGCTGCGCCTGCGCCGCGACGACGTGTTCTATTGCTGCCTGCCGCTGTACCACAACAACGCGCTGACGGTGTGCTTCAGTGCCATCCTGTCCTCGGGCGCGACGCTGGCGCTGGACCGCAAGTTCAGTGCCAGCCGTTTCTGGGACCGCGTGCGCCACTACGACGCCACCGTCTTCTGCTACATCGGCGAGCTGCTGCGCTACCTGCTCAACCGGCCGGAAAGCGCGGGCGACCGCAACCACCGCATCCGCGCCATTACCGGCAACGGCCTGCGCCCGGAAATCTGGGAAGCCTTCGAGCAGCGTTTCGGCATCACCCGCATTTTTGAATTCTACGGGGCCAGTGAGTCCAACATCGGCTTCATCAACGCCTTCGGCGTGTCGCAAACGGCGGGCTTCACGACCTTGCCCTTCGCCATTGTCGAATTCGACGCCGAGAGTGAAACGCCGGTTCGTGACGCCCGCGGCCGCATGCAACGCGTGGCCAAGGGCGGTGTCGGGCTGCTGATCAGCGAGGTGACGGCGCGGCGGCCCTTCGACGGCTATACCGATCCCGCCGCCGGGGAGAAGAAGCTGTTCCGCAATGTCTTCAAGAAAGGCGATGTCTGGTTCAACAGCGGCGATCTGGTGCGCGACCAGGGGCTGCGCCACATCCAGTTTGTCGATCGCGTAGGCGACACCTTCCGCTGGAAGGGCGAGAACGTGGCCACCGGCGAGGTGGAAGGCGTGCTGGCGAAACAGGCGGCGATCGAGCACGGCGTGGTGTACGGCGTCAGCGTGCCGGGCTGCGACGGGCGCGCGGGCATGGCGGCCATTACCCTGAAAACCGGCACCGCCTTTGACGGCCGGTCGCTGGCGCGGACGCTGGAACAGGCGCTGCCCGCCTACGCGGTGCCCCTCTTCATCCGCCTGCAGACGGAACAGCACACCACCGGCACCTTCAAGTACCGCAAGGTGGAACTGAAGCAGGAGGGCTTTGATCCGGCCGTGGTCAGCGAGCCGCTGTATGTGCTGGCGGACCGGGAACAGGGTTACCAGCCGCTGACGGCGGATCTGTTCGCGCGCATCAGCGGCGGCGGGCTGCGGCTGTGACATCCCCCGGCCGGTCGGCTTTGGCTTCATCCGGCGGCGATGGCTGTGGCATCATAATCGCATGACTGAATCCGCCCCTCCCGAAACCCCGGCCCGCTCGCGCGGGCGTCCGCGCATTGCGGGCGATGAACTGACCGCCCGGCAAGCCCCCCTGCTGGCCGCCGCCGGACGGCTGCTGGCCAGCCGCGCCTCCGGGGACATCAGCGTTGAACTGCTGTTGCAGGAAACCGGCGCTTCCCGCCCCTCGTTCTACCGCTGGTTTCCCGGCGGCATGGAGCAGGTGTTTGAACAGCTGATCGCCCACGCCAATTCGGAACTGGTCAGCCTGCTGCTGGCCGAGGTGGCCCGCGCCGATACGACGGAAACCCGCATCCGCGCCGGCATCCGCGCCTATTTTGACTGGGGGGTGGAACTGGGGCCGCTGGTCGCGGGCATCTATCGCGAGGGCTTTACCGAAGGCTCGGTGGCGCAGCGTTACCGCCGCCAGACCATCGACGCCGCCATCGCCCTGATCGGCAGCCAGGCGGCGGGCATGGGGCTGTCCGCCCTGCCGCCCCGGCTGATTGAAACGCTGGTCAGCTGGGTGGAAGCGGCGGGCGCGGTGGTGTTCCGTGACTATCCCGTCAACAAGGCCGACGCGGACCGGCAGTGCGATTTCACCACCCGCATGTTCCTGACCACGGTCCGCGCCGAGCTGGCGGAACACGGGGTCAGTCTCGACTGAAGCCTCAGTCCTTGTAAACCCCGTAGGAAAAGGCCGGCGGCTCCTTGCCCTCGGCGAACTCCTCCAGCCGCAGCATCCGCAATACGCCCAGCACCGACTGGTACGGCGCTGTGCGCTGCACGAAATTGATCGCCCAGTCCGGCGCCACGCCACCCGGATCGACATAGCCTTCCGACACATTCCGCCAGCGGTTCTTGCCGATGGGCGTCCATTTCACCGTGTAGTTCTCCGCCACCATGCGCACATAGGGCGGCTTGGGCGGCAGGTAGTCGGGCACCGACACCACTTCATGCATGGCGTAACCGAGTCTCGGGCTATAGGGCTGGATGGTGACATGCAGCACCACATCCCGGTCCGGCAGCGGCGCGGGCGCATCATGCACCGCGTAGTAATAGAATTCGCGGTCGGACACGCGCTTCAGCAGTTTCGCCTCCTTCATCTGGAAGAACCAGCGCGGATAGCTCGACAGATCGAACGACAGCCGCGCCAGCGCATCCAGGCTGCCTTCCGCCTCGTATTCCACCTTGAAGGAACGCAGCCGCTTGCCCAGATCACGTTTGACATAGAGCTTGATCTGGTGCCGCCGGTCATTCTTGATCAACTGCCATTCATTGTCGTCCGGCGCGCCGCGCAATTCGTTCAGGTCATCGTCAGCCGCGCGGACCGGGGCGTTCAGGCAAAGGGTCGCCGCACCGGCGGCAAGAAGCAGTCGCTTCCGGAAAATCAGGTTCATGCAAACCTCACTGGGAGTGAAAAGGTCGGGAAAGCCGGATTCGGCGGGCCGGGCAACGTCACACCGTCACCACAGGCATGAAACGGGTGAAATCTCGCTCCTCATCCCCGGCGGTGGACGTGCCCGCCCGCGCCGGAAACCGCGCCGCGAAGCGTTCCGCCATCGCCGTGATCGTCAGGCTGGGATTGACCCCGACATTGGCGGGAATGGCCGCGCCGTCCACCACATAGAGGCCGGGATAGCCGAAGACCTCGTGGTTGCTGTCGATCACCCCGTCTTCCGGTGAAGCCGCCATGACCGCCCCGCCCAGGATGTGCGCGGTCACCGACAGGTTGCCCAGGCTTTCCACGATCATGTTCTGCGGAATGCCGTTGCTGACCTCGGCCACGGCGCGGGCGGCGGCGTTGGCCTGCGGCAGGAAGGACGGCGTGCGGCCGCCCTTGGCCGGTTCCGACTTCAGCGCAGGGCGGAAGCCGCGCAGCAGCGTGCGGCCGAAGCGGAAGCGCAGTTCGTTATCGGCGTGCTGCATCACCGTCAGGTAGGTGGTGCGCTTGTACCAGTTGCGGGCGAAGTAGACGCGGAAGGCGTTGAAGGGATGGCGCAGGTAGGCCCACAGCGTCCGCACGGCGCGGCGGACCGGGTTGGCGTCGTCCACCATCGGCACCATGTAGAACTTCATCAGGCCATAGCTGGGCGGCAGCCGGTTTTGTGTCAGGTGCGTCTTGTCGTCGGCGTAGAAGTGGGTGGAAATGGCCGTACCCTGGGTCACGTCCACATCCGGGTCGCGCGACAGGATGCCCACCAGCGCCTCGCTGTTGGTGCGCACATGCTCGCCCAGCGCCGGGGACAACTTCGGCAAGGTGCGGTAACGGTCGCGCGAGGCGAACAACAGTTCCTGCGTGCCCAGCGCCCCGGCGGCCAGGATCACCCGCCGCGCCGTCAGCGGGCCGTAGCTCAGACCTTTGTCCCAAGGATGCCGCAGGTGCAGCCGGTAGCCGCCCGCCGCCAGCGGTTCGATGTGCGTCACCTTGCGCTCGGGCATCACCCGCACTCCGGCCTGTTCGGCGAAATACAGGTAGTTCTTGTCCAGCGAGTTCTTCGCCCCGTTGGCGCAGCCGGTGAAGCAGCGGCCGCACTGGGTGCAGCCCTGACGCTCCGGTCCCTTGCCGTTGAAATAGGGGTCGGGGGTTTTCCATTCCGGCGAACCGAAAAAGATGCCCTGCGGCACCGGCCCGAAGGTATGGGCCGCGCCCAGCCGCTCGGCCGCCTGCTCCAGCCACTGGTCCTGGATGCCGCGATAGGGGTTGTCGCCGATGCCGAGCATGCGCCGCGCCGTGGCGTAATGCGGCGCCAGCTCGGCGCGCCAGTCGGCGTTCAGCCCGACCCAGGCCGGATCGCGGTAGAAGGCCTCCTTCGGTTCCAGCAGCACCGCGCCGTAGACGTTGCTGCCGCCGCCGACGCCGATGCCGCGCAGGATGGCCACATGGCGGAACACTTCCTGAGCGAAGAAGCCGGTCATGCCCAGCGCCGGCATCCAGGTCAGGGCGCGGTTGCTGTGCGCCGCCGCTTCAAAATCCTCGGGAGTCAGGCGGCGTCCCATTTCCAGCACGCCGACCTTCCAGCCCTTCTCGGCCAGCCGCAGCGCGCTGACGCTGCCGCCGAATCCGGAGCCGACAATCAGCACGTCGTAATCGAAATCGGCGCTCATGAC
>CAZPZK010000050.1:0-12663 GCA_964591095.1 uncultured Moraxellaceae bacterium
GATGTACTCCCGGATGGTCTCCGACACGGCGATGACCCGTTCGCCCTTGGTCATGATGGCGCTGTAGAAGCTGACCGAATACAGCCCGTGCACCGTGGTCACAAAGCGCGGGCGGTCCGTGACGGGAAGCTTGCGCCAGGCGAGCCAGGCAACCCACGCCGGGACACGGGAACGGGCGTGGAGGATGTCCGGCCTGAGTTCCTGCAGCAGGCGGCGGAAGGGGCCTACCTGCAGCAGGCTGGACAGCGATTTGCGGTCCACCGGCAGGGCGATGTGTTCACTGCCTTCGGCTTCCAGTTGCGTGACCAGACGTCCCCCCCGGGAAACGACGATGGAGCGGTGGCCGGCCGCCACCAGCGCGCGGGCGATTTCCAGCGTGCCGCGTTCGACGCCGCCGCTGTCCAGCGCGGGCAGGGTCTGGATGACGGTCAGGCGGCGGCTCATGGTTTTGGCTCCTGGCGGCGGGCGGCTTGCAACCGTTCCCATTCCTTTTGGTGGCGGCGCTTGCGCGGGTAGGGCATGGCCTCGCCCGGCGGCCGGGTCTTGAAGCGGCGGTGATACCACATGTATTGCGTGGGGCTGCGACGGATCAGGGTTTCGAGCACCGCGTTGACGCGGGTGGCGTCCGCGACGGCGTCATCGGAGGGATAGTCGGTCAGCGGCGGGGTGATCAGCATTTCGTAGCGTTCTTCCAGGCCCAGGCGGCGGAAATGCACGAACAGCACCGGCGAACCGTTGATCTTCTGCAAGCGCCGGGGCGAGGTCAGGGTGGCGGCGTTGACCCCGAAGAACGGGGCGAAGACCCCCTGTTTAAGGCCGAAATCCTGGTCGGGGGTGTACCAGACCACATGGTTGTCCTTGAGGGCGCGAATGAGTTGCCGCATGTTGTCATGATCGATCTGTACGCCATAGATGCGGCGGCGGCAGCGGCGGATCAGCCATTCCAGCGCCGGATTGTTTTGCGGGCGATAGACGGTGTCGACATCAAAGAAACGCATGGCGAGCAAGCCGCACAGATCGACAAAACTGTAATGAGCGCCCAGCAACAGGACACCGCGCCCTTGCGCCCTGGCGGCTTGCAGATGTTCCAGCCCGCTGATGCTGACGCGCGAGTCGTAATAGCGGATCGGCCGCAACCAGGCATTGGCGGTCTCGAAGACGGACAGCCCGGCATTGCGGAAAACGTCGCGAACCATCGCCGCTTGTTCTGCCGCCGGTACTTCGGGAAAGCAAAGCGCGATATTGGTTTCGGTATCCCGTCGGCGCTGGCCGATGCAGCGCCACACCAGCCAGCCCAGACCGCGCCCCAGCCGTTGCTGAACCGCCCAGGGCAGGCATCCGGCAAGGATCAGCAAGGGAGCCATCAGCAGCCAGACCGGCCAGTAGCGGGGGTGGAGCAGGCTGAGGGAAAAGTCGCCGTGGGTCATGGTGTGGGTGGCTTGAGGAGACGGGTGGAGAATAGTAGCAGAATCCGGCGCAGTCCGGCCGCACCGAAGCCGGCCAAGCGCCGGCGCTTATTCCCAGAGCGGCCGGCCGGGACGGGGTTTCATCATGGGCAGCGGTCCGGGCTGGGGCGTGGCCGGCTGGATGCGCCGGGCGGCCAGCCCGGCCAATACCTGGTGGCCGGCATTGGGCGCCAGCACCATGCGCGTCGGCCAGACCAGCCAGTTGTTGCCGAAATGGCGGACAAAGGCGCGGACCGGTTGCCAGGGCGGGTTTTCCAGCGGGTAAATGCGTTCGATGAGGAAACCGCGGAAGCGGGCGCCCTTCAGGTTGACCCAGGGCAGCAGGGCGCGCATTTCATCCTTGACGGCCTGTATCTGCAGGGTTTCATCACGATCCACGCCTTCTTCCGCCGCCTGACCGGCGATGTACCAGAGCTTGCCCTGGCTGACCGGGTGCGTGGTGATGGTGAGGCGGGGACGTCGCTGCCGGTCATGGCAATGGCCCCAAAAGTCGGGCAGGTCGGGATGGCGGATGCTGACCATGTGGATCGGGCGGCTCGCCATCAGCGGCCGGTTGATGCCGATATCCTGCAGCAGCGCGGCGTTGCCCGCGCCGGCGGTCAGGAAAACCTGACGCGGGTGGATGCGCAATTGCACCATGCCCTTGCGGATGAAGACCGCCTTGCTGACGTGCAGGTCGTCAGTCTGGATATGCAGATCCTGCAGCCCCGCCTGATAGATGCAGTCGGCATGCGGTCGCGCCAGCACCTCCAGCAGCGATGCGGTATCGACAACCGGGTGTTCGAGCGCATGGACATCGCCGTGGAAGTCGCGGTCGCGCAACAGGGCGGGATACAGGTCCGGCGTCAGGTGGCGGGTGCGTCCGGTAGCGTTGCGGGCGGCCAGCAGCAGCGTCCCCCGGGAGCGCAGGTCGGAACCGGGACACCACAAATGCTGTTCGGGGGCCAGCAGGCGCACATCGCGCAGGTCAAGTTCACCGCTACCGCACAGGGCGTTGCGCCATTGCAAGGGCATATCCGGCAATTGCTCTTCGCGGCTGGCGAGGTGGATGCCCAGTCGCGGGCCGCCGTGGATCATGCCGCTGCTGTTAATCGACTGGATTCCGCCCAGTTCGGGGCCATCATGGATCAGCAGCGTGCTGTAGCCGGCGCGGCGGAGGACATTCAGTAGCCAGAGACCGCTCAGGCCGCCTCCCAGAATCAGGCAATCGACTGCCACGGTGTCCATAGATAAGTCACGGATGAAATGGATGAAAAAGTAGGGTGCCGCCGGTCCGGTATCCCCGGCGTTGTGTTCAGGCTAGAATCATGCCCTCGTTTGCCGGGTTACACAACATGACGCGCTGGGTTTACAACCTGCTGTTGCACCTGCTATTGCCCTTGATCGTGCTCCGGCTGTATTGGCGCGGCCGCCGCGCGCCGGGCTATCGTGACAATCCCGGTCAGCGATTCGGGCGGCATGCGGACCTGCCTGCGGGCGGCATCCTGTTGCATGCCGTTTCCCTGGGGGAGTCCCTGGCGGCGCAACCGCTGGTCGGCGCTCTCTTGCGTGACTACGCCGGCCTGTCCTTGATCGTCAGCAACACCACCGCCACCGGCGCCGAGCGCACGCGTGCGTTATGGGGTGGGAAGGTGACGCAATGTTATCTGCCTTATGATTTCCCCTGGGCGGTCCGGGCCTTTCTTGACCGGGCGCGGCCGCGCCTGTTCATCGTGATGGAGACCGAGCTCTGGCCCAATCTGCTGCATGAGCTGCACCGCCGGCAAATCCCGGTGCTGTTGGCCAATGCCCGGCTGTCCGAGCGCTCGGCGCGCGGCTATGCGCGCATTCACCGGCTCTCCCGACCCATGCTGCGGGCCATTACCGCCTTGGCCGCCCAGGATGAGGATACGGCCGCCCGTTTTGTGGCGCTGGGCATGCCCCCGGATCGGATCAGCGTCACCGGCAGCCTGAAATTCGATTTGACCTTGCCGCCGGACTTACCGGAACGCGCGCGCCGGCTGCGCATGGAGTGGTCGTTGGCAAACCGCCCCGTCTGGGTGGCGGCCAGTACTCACGAAGGGGAAGAGGCGGCGGTGCTGGACGTTTTTCGTCAGTTGCGTCAGGCGTTCCCCGACTTGCTGTTGATGCTGGTGCCGCGACACCCCGAGCGTTTCGACGGTATCGCCGATCTGTTGCAACGCCAAGGTTGGCGTTATGTCCGGCGCAGCCTGCAACAACCGGTCATGGCGGATACCCAGGTGTTTCTCGGTGACAGCATGGGGGAGTTGCTGTTGTGGCTGGCCGTGGCCGATGCCGCTTTTGTTGGCGGCTCGCTGGTGGATGTCGGCGGTCATAATCCGCTGGAACCGGCGGCCCTGGCGGTGCCGGTCGTGACCGGGCCGGTGATGTACAACTTCCAGCAAATCACAGACAGCCTGAGCGCCACCGGAGCGCTGGTCCGTGTCGGCGACACCGAGGCGCTGACACGGGTGGTACGGGGCTGGCTGGCGGACCCGGCGGCGGCGCGCCGGGCCGGCGAGGCCGGCGCCCGGTTTGTCGAGGCCAATCGCGGCGCGCTGGCGCGGCACATGATGCTGGTCAGCCGCCTGTTGAGCGGGGGCACTACGTGAATCTCATTCTGCTGGAGCCGGAGGAGCTGACCCCGGACGGGATGGCCTGCGTGCAGGGGCGACGGTTGCGCCATATTCGCGAAGTCCATCGCGCCGAGCCCGGCCAGCGGCTGAGGGTTGGAATCGTCAACGGTCCGATGGGGGAGGGTGAGCTGGTGGCGGAAGAACCCGACCGCCTGTGGCTGCGGGTTCAGGCGGATCAACCGCCGCCGCCCAGCTTGCCGTTGACCCTGCTGCTGGCGCTGCCGCGTCCGAAAATGCTGAAACGCATCCTGCAGTCCGTCGCCACGCTGGGCGTCGAGCGCTTGGTGCTGATCAACAGTTACCGGGTGGAAAAGAGCTTCTGGGACAGTCCGTTTCTGCAGGCGGCGGCAATCCGGGAAGAATTGGTGCTGGGGCTCGAACAGGCCAGGGATACCCGCCTTCCTGAAGTCCGCCTGGAGAAACGCTTCAAACCCTTTGTCGAAGATCAATTGCCGGCGATGGCGGCCGGCACGCGCCGGCTGGTGGCCCATCCCCAGGCCGCCGCGCCTTGCCCGGTGGCGGTCAATGCGCCGCTGACCCTGGCGATCGGGCCGGAAGGGGGCTTCATTCCCTATGAGGTGGACATGCTGGTCCATCGCGGATTTGAAGCGGTGCATCTCGGCCCCCGCATCCTGCGCGTGGAAACCGCGGTGACGGCGCTGCTGTCGCGGCTGTTTGTCTAGTCCCTCGACTCCGACGGCGGATCGGACTCCCCTTTCTTGCGGTACTGCTTCAGTGTCCGGCGCCGGGCGGCATCGGGAGTTTCACCATGCCATTTCAGGAATGCGCGCGAAAACGTCGCCTGGTCGCTGTAGCCGACCATGCCGGCGATGCGTTCAATGCTGAGATGGGAGGTTTGCAGGTAGCGCAGGGCGGCATTCATGCGCACATCCAGGCGGATTTGCTGGTAGTTGTAGCCGCCTTCGGCCAGGCGGCGACGCAAGGTGCGCTCGCTCATGCCCAGGTGCGAGGCGGCATCCTCGGTGCCCAGCGCCTCGCCGACATGGCTGAGGATGAACTGGCGCAGGCGGACAACGATGCCCGGCAAGTCACTGATGATATTGTCGTCCGGCGCGGCTGGGGCGGGCGCAGGCGTCCTTTCCGCCGCGCCGGCCACTTCCTTGACGTAAAAACGGATCTCGTTTTCCACATGGTTGGTCTGGATCGGAATGGGCAGCAACGTCGACAAATGACGTGAGTCCGGAAAGATTCCGGGGCGGACATGCAGGGTGACATGCCGGGTTACCAGCGAGCCCAACTTGTAATAGCTGCTGAGGATGGTCTGGATCAGGAAGGATTCGACCTCGGGTTGACGTATCGGACACTCCATGGCGATGCCGATGAAGTCTGTTTCGTGACGGATGGTCATTTTGATCAGCGGCATGCGGACCTGCATGTAGCCGACTACCTTGTCCATCAGATCGCGGAAATTACCCCGGTACAGAAAGACAAAGCCGAACAGGCCGTGGGTCAGCATATCCAACCGCTGCCCATAGCGCACGCCGGGGCAGGACAAGGCGGTGAGACCGATGTATTTCTGCATGACCGCGCGGCTCTGGTGAACCGAGAGGTACACCTCCGGCTTGGCCAGCAGGGACTGGCTGATGCCGCACTCGCGCAGGATGACATCGGTGCGGAGGTGTTCCTCCTCCATCAGCTCCACCAGTTTTACCAGGTAGATGACCGGGACAAACGGTAACTCTTGCATGTGGCCAAGGCCCTTTTGTTGTTATTGGCGGAGTATATCGGCTCCCGTGGGGGCGGGGAGTCAAAATCGGCCAGCGTGTGGACGTGTTGGCCGATTATGCAAAACAATTGGCCGTTTTGGGCGATGACCGGTAGAAAAAATCCGACGAAAATAGCCTCACTGCACACATGTCCTCATCGGCCGAATCCGGAACGTTTTGGGGGCCTGATAATTCTAACTATAAAACAGATGAGAATGACCATGGAATTTTCCCCCAGCCGTGAAGCTTTGAAAGCCGCCTACTCTCCGCTTTCCCGCATTTCCGTCAACGACATCCGTCAGATGTATGCCGTCTATTCGCGCTACTATGAGCGCACCGAGTGGGATCTTTTCCTGCGCGATCTCAGCAAGAAGAGCGGTGCTTTCCTGATCCGCCGCAAGAGCGACAACCTGATTGTCGGTTTCTCCACGATCATGTCCAATGAGATGGTCATTCGCGGCAAGAAGTCCCGCGCCGTGTTCAGCGGCGACACCATCATTGAGCGCGCCTATTGGGGATCGCGGGTGCTGCAGATCGCCTTCACCAAGTTCATGCTGACCGAAAAGCTGCGTTATCCCTCACAGCCGATCTACTGGCTGCTGATTTCCAAGGGCTTCAAGACCTACTTGCTGCTGGCCAACAATTTCCTGGAGTTCTATCCCAATCCCAAGGGGCAGAGCGAAGACCTGTCGGATGTGGTGGATACCTACTGCCGCGAAATGTTTTCCGAATATTACAACCACGCCACCCAGATTCTCGACTTCGGCACGGATTATCAGTGTCTGAAGGGCGATGTTGCTGAAATCACTGACGAAATGCGCATGTCCAATGCCGCCATCCGTTTCTTCGAGGAACGCAATCCGGAATGGCGTCGCGGCACCGAGTTGCCCTGTGTCGGTGTGTTTGACTGGAAGGCGCTGGCGCATTATGCCATGGTGTATGCCAACAAGAGCACCAGCAAGGGGCGCGAAGATGCCCGTCGCGCCGCCGCTGCCGCCACGGCGGCCGCAACCGCTCAGCGCTTGCATGCGGTGCAGGATTCCGCTCCCGCGCCGGTGGACAATACCTTTCCGCTGCGTCGCACGGCCTGAGTAGAAGCCGGTCAGGGCTCCGGTCACCTGTGAGGGTGGGAGACCGGGGCTTTAGCCCATACCTGTTCCGGGAGCCAGATCATGTTGACCCGTATGACGCATGCCGCGATGGCGGCCGCCTGTTACCGTTCCTATGCCCGATTCCGCGACCAGCGCTTTGATCTGGAAAAGGTGCAGCGTCTCAAGCTGAAGAATTTGCTGCGGCAAGTGGCTGCCGCCCGTATCCAGCCCGCCTGGCAGGGGGATATCCCGTCCTGGGAGTCGTTTCGCCAGGCCTATCCGGTCACGCGCTACGCCGATTGGCAAAAGGCGATCCGTGACCAGCGCCAGGGTCGTGAAAACCTGACCAGCAGCCCGATTGTCCGTTACCAGCCTACCAGCGGTTCGTCTGAAAAGCTGAAGATGATTCCCTATACCCGCGCCTTTCTCAAGGAGCTGGATGGCGCGATCGGTCCGTGGCTGGCCAGCATGTACCGCCGCCACCCCGGTCTCAAGGGCGGCGCCCACTACTGGTCGGTTTCCTGGCTGCCGCAAAACCAGTACGAGGATCTGCGCGGCAACCTGAATGACGACAGTGAGTTGATGGGCGGCGCCAAGCGCTGGCTGGCTTCGCATGCCCAGGCGGTTTCGCCCGATGTGGCGCTCGCGTCCAGTCCCGGCGATGCCATGTTTGCCTCCCTGTGCTATCTGGTGGCGCGCGCCGACCTGCGCATGCTGTCGGTGTGGAGTCCGACCTTCGCCCTGCAGTTGCTGGACTCGCTGCCGCTGTGGGGAGAGGAGATCCAGCGGGTGCTGGTGTCCGGTTCCTGGGGCGCGCGCCAGACCGCGCTGGCCTCGCTGAAGGCGCCGCGCAATGCCGCCCGCGCTGCGGTGCTGGATCGCGCCATGCAGGAACAGCCGCATGATGCGGCGCGCCTGCTGTGGCCGGACCTGGCCCTGGTGTCCGCTTGGGATACGGCTGACGCCGCGCCCTGGGCGCAGCAACTGCGTGGCCGCCTGCCGCAGGCCGGGTTTGAGGGCAAGGGGCTGTGGGCCACGGAAGGCGTCGTGACCATCCCGGTCGACGGCTTCTACCCGCTGGCTTACCAGAGCCATGTCTACGAGTTTGAAGACCTGCGCTCGGGCGGCATTCTCGCGCCCTGGGAGCTGCGCGAGGGTGACGAGGTCAGCCCGATCCTTTCCGGCGGTAACGGACTGCTGCGGTATCAGCTCGATGACCGCATGGCCGTCTCCGGCTTCTGGGGCGGCTTGCCGTGCTTCAGCTTCCTCGGGCGGCGCAACGGGGTCGATCTGGTGGGTGAAAAGATGTCGCCGGAAGCCGCCCGCCAGGCGTTGCAGGATGTTGCCGCGCGTCATGGCCTGGAGCCGGTCACCTTGCTGGCGGTGGATGGTCAGGGCCGGGGCAAGTCGGCCTACGTCGCCATTTTCAGCCAGCCCGGCAAAACGCTGGAGCCGATGTTCCAGGAGCAGGTGGGACGCGATGTGGAAGCCGCGCTGGGCGGTCACTTCCATTATGCCCTGGCCCGCGACCTGCAGCAGCTGGTGCCGGCCACGGCCGTGGTCGTGGCGGACGGTTGGCAGTTGTACCAGCAGATCGCGATGGCCGGCGGCATGATCGAGGGCAATATCAAGCCCGAGCCGGTGCGCAAAGTGCCCCGTGACGCATTTTGCCGCATTCTGCCGGAGCCCGGACTTCGGCTGTCGATGCGCTCCCAGGCAGCGGGTGCGGCATGAGCGGGTACGTCGCGCGTCAGGGCCGGCCCGAGGACAACGCGGCGTTGCAGCGCCTGTTCGGCGTGCCGCAGCCGTCTTCCGGTTTGCGGATGGCCTTTGAACGTGCTCCGGACTATTTCGTCTCCGCGGCTGTGATGTACCACCAGCCGGAATTGCTGGTGGTGACCCGCCGTCAGGATGACGCCCTGGTGGCGGCGGTAAACATGGGGGTGCGCCGCACTTATCTCAACGGAAGCGCGCAACCGTTGCGTTACGGCGCCGACATGCGCATCGCCCCGGAGTCCCAGGGCGGGCGCGTGTTGCTTTACGTCAACCGCGCCGTCAAGGAGGTCATCCGCGACGGCTGGTACCTCTCCGTCATTCTGGAAGATAACCAGCGCTCGCGCAGCAGCCTGGAAGGAGGGCGCGCGGGCCTGCCCGACTACCGCCATGTCGGCGGTATCACTACCTATACCCTGACCGGACTGCGGCGACGCATGTCCGGTTTTTTGCCGGTGGTGCGCACGGCAACAGCGGCCGACATCCCGGCCATGAACCGCTGGGTCGATGAAATGGCGGCCCACTACCAGTTTCTGCCGTGTTACGACTTTAACGGCCTGCTGAACGGCGACCCGTTCTTCCAGGGGCTGGGTATTGAGGATTTCCTGCTGGTGGAAGAGGGCGGCAAACTGCGCGGTCTGGTCGGTGTCTGGAACCAGAAGTCCTTCAAGCAGACCCGCGTCACCGGCTACAGCCGTGCCCTGGCGTGGGTGCGTCCGTTCTGGAACCTCTGGAGCGCCTGGACCGGCGGACTGCACTTGCCCGCTACCGGCGAGGCATTTGATTACCTGGCGCTGCATTCGCCGTTGACGCGTCCGGATGACTTGCCGGCCTTTCGCGCCCTGATGCAGGCCGCCTGGGAGCAGACGCGCCGCCGCGGTTCGCGCGCGATGACGCTGACGCTGGCGGACAACGATCCCCGTCACGAGGTCATGGCGCATTTCCGTTCCCTGCCGCTGCGCGCCAACCAATACACCGTTGCCTTTGAAAATACGTCCCAGCCGGCCTTGGCCGGGGGCCTGATTCCTTTTTATGAAAGCGGGAGACTCTGACATGAGCCGAATCGTGATTACACGCCGCAAGACGTATATCCCCCTGAACTGGCTGAAGTATGGCGCCTTGGGCGTCACCGTTGCGATGGTGGCCTGGTGGCCGCAGGAGTCGCGCAGCAAGAGCACGGCCGCTGTCCAGGCCCTGCAATTGTCTGCGGCTGATATTACGACCGTGCAGACGGCCCGTCTTGGCCAGGACGTGGCGGTGACCGGCACGCTCAATCCCTTGCATCAGGCGGTCCTCAATGCCCGCACCGGCGGCGAGGTAGTCATGGTGGCCGCCCGCGCCGGGGAAGCGGTGGTCGCCGGGCAGGTGATCGCCAGCCTGGATACCCGCGACCTCAAATTGCGTGCCCTGCAGGCCGAGGCGACCGTCGAGGGCAATCGCGCCGAAGCCCTCATGGCCCGGCAGAAGCTGGAGCGGATGCGCCCGCTGCGGGCGCAGAATTATGTCTCCGACAGTGAAATCAGCAATGCCGAGCGCCAGGTGGAAATCCGGATTGCGCAGGTGCGGGCCTCCGAGGCCGCCCTGGCCCAGATTCGCCAGCAGCTGGCCGATGCGGTGATCCGTGCGCCATTCAATGGCCGGATTGCCGAGCGTCTGGTGGAGCCGGGGCAGACGGTGGCGCCGGGAACACCGTTGCTCAAGATTGTCGATCTGGACCGTATGGAACTGGAAGCGATGGCCTCGGCCACCGATATGACCTTGATCCATCCCGGTCAGGTGGTGAATTTCCAGGTGGACGGTTTCCCTGATCGTCAGTTTGCCGGCCGCATTGTCCGCATCAACCCGGTCGCGCGCAGCGGCAGCCGCCGCGTTCCGGTCTATGTCCAGGTCGATAACCGGGAAGGCCTGCTGCGTGCCGGCGTCTTTGCCAAGGGCGTGGTGCGCGATGACCGCGCCCAGCATGGACTGGCGGTGCCGACCTCGGCCTTGCAAGCATCCGGGCAGGGCTGGCGGGTGCACACCGTCATCAACAGCCACCTGGAGGCCCGCCAGGTCCGCGTGGCCATGCGCGACGAGCAACGCGGGGTGGCGCTGATCAGCAGCGGCATCAAGGCGGGCGAACAAGTGCTGATCGTGCCGCCGCTGCCGGAGAATGAGGGCAAACCGGTCCGCCTGAACGAGGTGCGCTGACCATGTGGCTGACTCGCCTGTGTATCCGCTACCCGGTATTCGCCACCATGATGATGATGGCGTTCATGGTGCTGGGGCTGTTTGCCTGGCGCGAGCTCAGCGTGGAAGAGTACCCCAACGTCGAATTTCCCTATGCCATCATTACCACCGACTATCCGGGCGCATCGCCCGGCGTCGTGGAGAGTGATGTCACCCGCCGCATCGAGGATGCGATCAATACCGTCCCCGGCGTCAAGCGCATCATTTCCACCTCCTTCGAGGGGCGTTCGCGGATCGCCGTCGAATTCGTGCTCGGGGTGCCGATCGAGGTCGCCGTCCAGGATGTGCGCGACAAGATCGCGGCGGTCAAGGTCCGCTTCCGCCCGGAGGTCAAGGAACCTCTGGTCGAGCGCTTCCGCCCGGATGAAGCCCCCGTCTTCTCCCTGGCGTTTGTCACTGACTCGATGTCGGTGCGGGCGCTGAGCACGCATGTCACCCAGCAGGTGGTGCGCAAGTTGCAGAATATTCCCGGAGTCGGCCGCGTCGATGTGGTTGGCGCCATGCCCCGCGAGATCCAGATCGAGCTGATGCCCGACCGCATGGAATCGCTGGGTGTGGGGGTTGATGAAGTGATGGCCGCGCTGCGCAGTGAAAATGCGCAGTTGCCCGCCGGTTCCGTCGAGGTAGGCACGTCGGAGAAAACGGTCGAAATTGCCGCCCGCGTCGAAAGTCCTGAAGCCTTTGGCAATCTGATTGTCGCCCAGCGCGGCCAGAGCGCCGTGACGCTGGGTCAGGTGGCCCGCATCATTGACGGCGAGCAGGAGTTGCAGTCGCTGGCCTTGCTGAACGGCCGTCGCGCCATCAGTATCGATGTGATCAAGATGTCCGGCGCCAACACCATTGCCCTGGTCGATGCGCTGAAGGCCCAGGTGCCCGCGCTGGAGGCCGGACTGCCCAATGGGTCTCGGGTGATGGTGGTGGCGGACAGTTCCCGCTCCATCCGCGCCTCGTTGCATGACGTCAAAAAGACGCTGGTGGAAGGCGCCATCCTGGCGATTGTCATCGTCTTCCTGTTTCTGGGATCGTGGCGCTCCACGGTCATCACCGGATTGACGCTGCCGATTTCGCTGCTGGGCTGTATCTTTTTCCTCTATGTCTTCGGATTGACGCTGAACTCGATGACGCTGATGGCGCTGTCGCTGTCCATCGGCTTGTTGATTGATGATGCGATTGTCGTGCGCGAGAACATTGTGCGGCACGCCGCCATGGGCAAGTCGCATGGTCAGGCGGCCGTGGACGGCACCCGCGAAATCGGCCTGGCCGTACTGGCGACAACCTTTACCATCGTTGCGGTCTTCCTGCCGGTAGCCTTCATGGGCGGCATCATCGGCCGGTTTTTCTACCAGTTCGGGATTGCGGTGTCCTGCGCGGTACTGTTGTCGATGCTGGTCAGTTTTACCCTCGATCCGATGCTGTCCAGCCGCTGGCGCGACCCGGACGCGCACGGCATGCGCGGGGATTCATGGCTGGCGGGACAGTTGCGTGCTTTCCAGGGCGTGCTGGACCGGCTGGCGGAGCGCTATGCCCGGGTCATCCTGTGGGCGCTCAACAACCGTCGCTTTACGCTGGGGCTGGCGACCGGCTCGCTGGCGGTCGCCTTGCTGGTGGCCCAGTTTGTCGGCAAGGAATTCGTGCCCGAACCGGATCTCAGTGAAATCAGCATCAAATTCTCGACACCCGTGGGTTCCACCCTGGCGTATACCGAACAAAAAACTGCCCAGGTGGCCGCGTTGGTCCGCCG
>CAZPZK010000051.1:0-12510 GCA_964591095.1 uncultured Moraxellaceae bacterium
AGCAAGGGGTCAACCACGGTCGCCTTGAAGGCCGCTATCCGCTCGCGCCAGGCAGGATTGATACCGTGGATCAACGGCAGCGCGCTGTCCGCCGCCACCAGCGCCAGCGGCAATTGGGCCAGTTCCTCGCTGCCAAGGGACAGTTGCAGCCCGCCAAGCTGGGCAAATTCCTCCTCGGAACCGTTCATCGCCGGCAAGGCGCGGTTGTCGAAGCCGGCCAATTGCGCGCGGGTAAAAAAGTCATCAATCTTGGCTTCCACGGCGGACAAGGCGGCAAATGCCGCCGGGGTGCCGTCGCCCAGGGGAGCCTCCACCACCGATGCCCGCCAGCCGGACACAATGGCCAGATCGGCAAAGAACTGCCGTATCAGATGTTCGGAAACCCCCGGCTCGCCGCTACGGTCTGTCTCCTGACCGGTACAGCGGATAATATCCGCGATGGCATCCGCCTGGGCCTGGGTGGCCGCCAGGGCCGCCGGTACCAGACCATCACCGTTGGGCATGGCGGGCGGAAAGACCTTCGACAAATCCTCGGTATCCGCCGTCGTCAGAGAGGTCGCCTCCGGCTTGCCCAGGCGCGACAGCAATTCACCCGCGCCCGCCACCAGTTTCCGCCCCTCCTCGCTGCCGCTGTTGATCGCCAGCAAGGGCAACGCCTCTCCCGACACCAGCACCGACCGATCCTTGAGCTGATCCAGCGCCCAGCGCACGGCGGCCAGCAACTCCGGCACCCGGATCCGGCCATCCTTGTCGGCGTCGATGTAATCCAGGGTCCGCCGGTCAAACTCCAGCCCGCGGGTCGGGCATGCCAGCGCCGCCCAGAGTTTCTGATCCAGCTCGCCCAGATGCTCAAAATCCTCCACCCGATCCAGATACACCTGATCAAACCCGCCATAGCGGATAAAACGCCAGTTATGGGCCATTATTGCTTCACTCCGTCCGTTGCACATCATGATCAGAAGGCAGACCCGCCGCGCGGCGGTCCGACTGCGGTCGCCGGGAGTCCACCAGCCTTCAGCCTGCCAGAAACTGCGTTAACAGCCTGTCAACCGGCGCCCGGATGTCATCACGCTCGTTGGCCAGCTGATGCGACGCACCGGCCAATTGCAGACTGACCATGACCCGAAACCGGCGACGGATGAACCGATGGTTGTACGGGCCGTTGACCGTGGTGTCCTTCGCCCCCTGCACCAGCCACACCGGATAATCGGCGGGGGGATAGCGATGGATCCGCGCCACCCACTCCTTCATCGCCATCACCCAGGCCACCGGAATCCACCGCGCCTGCAAAGGATCCTCGCGACGGATAAAATGCAGGAAGGCCTCATCGGCGGTATTGCGGCGGAAACTGCGGGGCGTCGAGGTGCGCAATGCGCCATAGAGCCAGAACGCGCTCCGGATCTGCCACCATTGCAGCCGCGTCGGCAACACCAGCGGCGCCAGCAGCAGCAGGCGGGCAAAAGGCGGCTCTCCCCCGATCGCCGCCTCCGCGAGAACCCGCTCGATGAGGATCGCGCCGCCGGTGCTTTGCCCCATCGCCAGCCGGGGTCCGGGCAAATCCTCCGGGATGGCCCGCAGAACGGCCGTCAATACCTGTTGGTATTCGTCAAAGTCCCGGATGCTGACGCGCGCGCCGGAAGACAGGCCGTGCCCCGGCAAATCGAAAATCACAACCGCAAATCCGCAGCGTAACGCCAACGGCAACAGCTTGGGATAAAGTCCGCTATGTTCCAGGTACCCGTGCACGATATAAAGCACGCCCCGGCAGGCCGACGGGCGGAAGAAATGCAGCAGGATGCGATAGCCCGCCGCCGCCACCCAGCCCCCGGCATGATGGAGCCCCGGCTGCCGGCGCTCCTCGTCCAGTGCATAGTAGCGGCTATAGTCATCCGCCGCGCCGGAATCAGGCCAGGAAACCTGGGGCCGGAACTCCGGGATGGCGGCGATGACGGCCTCCGGATTGAACATCGGACCTCCCCGCGCCGGGGCGGAAAACCGTCTGGCGGGCACGCGTATTTTTGGCATAGAAAGTCAAGTCACAACACTCGCCAATGCTATGCTGATCTTGTACGAACGTACACCAACCAGCGACAGCGGAGTGTCCTCCATCCGCGATTATAGTCACACAGGTGCCGACATGATTGGAATCCCCCTTGGCCTTCTTGCCGCCAACGCCACCGAATGGTATTTGCACAAGCATGCCCTGCATGGCGTTCCGCAGGCGGGCGGCGGACGCAAGTCCCTTTCCGAAGCCTTCATGAAACGGCACTGGGCGCACCATCGCCGCGTGCGGTTGCAAAAATACCGCGACGACGACCTCTACGCCGATTTCAGTCATAGCGAAGATGCACAGGCGGAAGTCAAGGCGCTGCTGCAAATGTGCGCCGTCACCGGGCTGGCGCTGCCTGTCGCGCCCTTCTTCACCCTGACCACTTGGTATTGCGCCTGGAATTACTGGCATGTCCATAGCCAGTCGCACCTGGATACCGAATGGGGCAAGAAAAAGATCCCCTGGCATTATGACCATCACATGAATACGAACCAGGATGCCAACTGGTGTGTCACCAAGCCCTGGTTTGACTACATCATGGGCACCCGCGTCATCTCGTCGGAAGACCTGAAGGAATCGAATCCGCTGGGAATTCCGCTACCCGCATTTGTCGAGGACCGGCTGAATGCGCTGGCGCGCAAATATGCGCCCCGCGCCTTCGAGAAACTGGACGCCAACCGCGCGGAAGAAGAGCGCAAGCGCGCCATCGGCCGGGAAGAGGACATGCCGGACTTCAGCCGCCACGCCGCCTAGTCGCCAAAGACAATCCGGTCCCGGTTCCGCTCCAGAATCCCGGGACCGATACCCTTGACCTCGTCCAGTTGCTCCAGGTTGCGGAAACGTCCGTTCTGCTGACGCCAGCTGACGATGGCCTGCGCCTTGGCCTTGCCGACTCCCTTCAGCCCCGAGGAGAGCGCCTCGGCGTCAGCCGTGTTGATGTTGATCCGGGCCACTCCGTCCGTCGTCACCCCGGGACCACAGCCCGGCGCGGCGCGGACCTCCCCGGCGCCCGCCCCGACCGTTATCATCATAAATAGTGTAAAAACGCACATTCTGTTCATCTGGCTCTCCATGCCGACCGCATTTTCCGTCTACAATGCCCATGCAGGCCGCGCCTCTTCCCGGAAATTAGACGGGAATGCTTGGCGGCTGCGCGGGATTTGATTTATATTCCATGATCTTAGCATTGTTTCCTCACCAAGAAATACAACAACGGCAGCAGGTACCAGCATGGCAGTGACTCCGTCCGCTCCGACACCCTCCTTTGGAGGCCTCGCCAAGCGCCTCGTTCTGGAGGGCGTTGTCGATGTCAACGCCATGCAGAAGGCGCTGACCGAATCGCAGCGCGAGCAGACATCGCTGGTCACCTATCTCGTCGCCAACAAGCTGGCCAAGGCCGCCCAGATCGCCTGGATGATGGCGGACGAGTTCGGCGATCCGTTGATCGACGTGGATGCGATCGATCCCGAGTCCATTCCCAAGGATGTCATCGATGAAAAGATGATCCGGAAGTACGGCGCCCTCCCCATCTACAAACGCGGCAAGCGGCTGTTTGTCGCCATGAGCGACCCGACGCGCATTGACGGTATCGACGCCATCCGCTTCAACACCGGGATGACGGTTGACACCATCGTTGTCGAGGACGACCGCCTGCAGAAGCTGATCGAGCGCACCCTTGAAGGCAGCAGCAGCGCCGCCTTTGACGGTCTGGACGATGACCTGGAAAACCTCGACATTACCGGTGGCGAGGAAAACACCAAGGAATCCGGGGTCTCCAGTTCGGCCGAGGATGACGCGCCGATCGTCAAATACATCAACAAGATCCTGCTGGACGCCATCAAGATGGGCGCGTCCGACTTGCATTTCGAGCCCTACGAAAAATCCTACCGCATCCGCTTCCGGGTTGACGGCGTGCTGCGTGAAATCACCCGTCCGCCGGTGCAGTTGGCCACCAAGCTGTCGGCGCGTCTCAAGGTGATGTCGCAGATGGACATTTCCGAGCGCCGCGTGCCGCAGGACGGCCGGATCAAGCTCAAGCTGTCCAAGACACGCGCCATTGATTTCCGGGTCAACTCGATGCCGACGTTGTTTGGCGAAAAGCTCTGTCTGCGTATCCTCGATCCCTCCAGCGCCTCGCTGGGTATTGACATGCTGGGCTATGAACCGGATCAGAAGGCCCTGTTCATGGGCGCGCTGGAAAAACCTCAGGGCATGCTGCTGATCACCGGCCCCACCGGCTCGGGCAAGACCGTGTCGCTCTACACCGGGCTCAACATCCTCAATACCGTGGAAAACAACATCTCCACGGCGGAGGACCCTGTTGAAATCAACCTGGAAGGCATCAACCAGGTCAACGTGAACCCCAAGGTGGGCCTGACCTTCGCCTCCGCGCTCAAGGCCTTCCTCCGTCAGGATCCGGAAATCATCATGATCGGTGAAATCCGCGACCTGGAAACGGCGGAAATCGCCGTCAAGGCCGCGCAAACCGGTCACATGGTGATGTCCACCCTGCACACCAACAGCGCTCCGGAAACCCTGACCCGTCTGCGCAACATGGGCGTGCCGTCCTTCAACATCGCCACGTCGGTCAATCTCGTGATTGCCCAGCGACTGGCCCGCCGGCTGTGCAGCGCCTGCAAGAAGCCCATGGATGTCCCCCGCGCCAGCCTGCTGGAAATGGGCTTTACCGATGCGGACCTGGCCACCGGCTTCACGATCTACGAACCGGTCGGCTGTGACCAGTGCCGGGATGGCTACAAGGGGCGGGTCGGCATCTACGAAGTCATGAAGGTAACCCCGAAGATCGCCCGGATCATCATGGAGGAAGGCAACTCGATCCAGATCGCCGAAGCGGCGAATTCCGAGGGATTCCCGGACCTGCGTCGTTCCGGACTAAAAAAAGCAATGGCTGGCGTGACCAGTCTGACCGAAATCAACCGGGTAACCGGTGTTGATTAACCGAGTGTGACGGAAAATGGCAACCAACAAAACGGAAGCACTGCTGAACTTCGCCTACGAAGGAACCGACAAGCGCGGCCAGAAGACCAAGGGCGAAATCACCAGCAAGAATATTGCCCTGGCCAAGGCGCAGTTGCGCAAGCAAGGCATCAACGTCGCCAAAATCCATAAAAAGAGCGCGAGTCTGCTCGGCGGCGTCAAGCGCAAGAAAATCACCCCGATGGACATCGCCATCTTCACGCGGCAATTGGCGACGATGATGAAGGCCGGCGTGCCGCTGGTCCAATCCTTTGAAATCGTCGCGGAAGGCCTGGACAACCCGTCCATGCGGGAAGTGGTGCTGGGCATCAAGAATGAGGTCGAGGGCGGCAGTACCTTCGCCAACGCCCTTCGCAAGTACCCCCTGCTCTTTGATGACCTGTTCTGCAGTCTGGTCAACTCCGGCGAACAGTCCGGCGCCCTGGAAACCATGCTCGACCGCGTCGCCATCTACAAGGAAAAGAGCGAACTGCTCAAGCAGAAAATCCGCAAGGCGCTGAAATACCCCACCACGGTTATTTTTGTCGCCCTGATCGTGACGGTCATCCTGCTGCTGAAAGTGGTTCCGGTTTTCCAGACATTGTTTGAGAGCTTCGGCGCCGAACTGCCCGCCTTCACGCAGATGGTGGTGGACATGTCGGAATGGTTGCAAAAATGGTGGTTCTTGGCCCTGATCGGTGTTGTCGGTTCGATTGGCGGCTTCATCGAAGCCAAGAAGCGCTCCAAGCCATTCGCCCAGTTCCTGGACCGTGCTTCCCTGAAACTGCCCATCGTCGGCGATCTGGTGTTCAAATCCACGGTTGCCCGTTTTTCCCGTACCCTGTCCACCACCTTCTCGGCCGGCGTACCCCTGATTGACGCGCTGGTTTCCTGCGCCGGCGCCGCCGGCAACATTGTCTACTACGAGGCCATCCTGCGTATCCGCGATGATGTCGCCACCGGCCAGCAACTGGGCTTCGCCATGAAGCAGACCGGTATCTTCCCTTCCATGGCGTTGCAAATGGTTGCGATCGGTGAAGAGTCCGGCGCTCTGGACTCGATGCTCGACAAGGTGGCCACCTATTATGAAAACGAAGTCGACAATGCGGTGGACGGCCTGACCAGCATGATGGAGCCGCTGATCATGGCGGTACTGGGCGTGCTGGTCGGCGGCCTCGTGGTTGCCATGTACCTGCCGATCTTCCAGATGGGCTCGGTAGTGTAACCGGCCCCATGATTGAATTCCTGCTTGCCAACCCCCTGTTTGCAGGGGGTTACGTCTTTATTGTCGGCCTGTGCGTCGGCAGTTTCCTTAATGTAGTCATTTACCGACTGCCGGTCATGCTCAATAACGACTGGCGAAGGGAAGCGTCGGAATTACTGGCGCTGCCCGTGCCGGAAACCGCGCGCTTCAACCTGATACTGCCGCGTTCCCGTTGCCCGTCCTGCGGCCACCGGATTACCGCCGCCGAAAACATCCCTGTCCTCAGTTGGCTGTTGCTGCGTGGCAAGTGCAGCGCCTGCAAGGCTCCGATCTCCGCGCGCTATCCCTTGGTCGAAACCGCTACCGCCCTGCTATCCCTGCTGGTTTTTGCCGTCTTTGGCCCCACCGGCAAGATGCTGGCCGCCCTGGCCTTGACCTGGGCGCTGGTGGCCCTGACCATGATCGACTTTGATACCCAGTTGCTGCCCGACGCCATCACCTTGCCGCTGGTCTGGGCCGGACTGTTGATGAACATGAAGGGACTCTGGGTCCCGCTGGACAGCGCCGTCTGGGGCGCCGTGCTGGGCTACCTTTCCTTGTGGAGTGTTTACTGGCTGTTCAAGCTGGCTACCGGCAAGGAAGGCATGGGCTATGGCGACTTCAAGCTGCTGGCGGCCTTGGGAGCCTGGCTGGGTCCGTCCCAGCTGCCCTTGATCATCCTGTTGTCATCCTTTGTCGGCGCCATCATCGGCGGCGTCTACATGGCCATCCGCAAGCAAAGCGCCCCCTTTGCCTTTGGGCCTTATCTTGCCATTGCGGGCTTCATTGCCCTGCTCGGCGGGCCGGATATCATCGACTGGTACCTGCATCTCTGGAAGCACTGAGCCATGTTGATTATCGGTCTGACCGGCGGGATTGGCAGCGGCAAAACGGTGGCCAGCGACTATCTGGCGGACAAAGGCATTGATGTGGTCGATGCTGATCGCGTCGCGCGCGAGATCGTCGCGGCCGGGGAACCGGCGCTGGACGCCATCCGCCGCCATTTTGGCGAAGCCGTCATCCTGCCCGATGGCACGCTCGACCGCCCCGCCCTGCGCGCGCGGGTTTTCGCCGATCCCCGGCAAAGAGCTGCTCTCGAAGCCATTACCCACCCCGCCATCCGGGAGCGCATCCTCCAGCACCTGCAGGCCGGGTCATCGCCTTACATCTTGCTGGTTTCCCCGCTACTGTTTGAAACCGGGCAGGCCGCATTTTGCCAGCGGACCCTGGTCATTGATGTCGACGAGGCCACCCAGCGGTCACGCGCCTCCAGCCGCGATGGGGTCAGCGCGGCGCAAATTGACAGCATCATCGCGGCCCAGCTCCCCCGGGAAGAGCGATTGAAACGGGCGGACGACATCGTGGTCAATCATGGCGAACGCGAAGATCTGTACCTTCAACTCGATGACCTGCATCGCCGCTACCTGGACATGGCGGCCGAGATGAATCATGTCTGAACCGGCGTCCAGCACCCGCGACCCGGTTTTCCCGTGCCCGCGATGCCGAAAGCCCTCGCATTGGCGCGACAATCCCTTCCGACCCTTCTGCTGCGAGCGCTGCAAACTGATCGACCTCGGGGGGTGGGCCACGGAAGATTACCGCATCCCCGTGCATCAGGGGCGCGATTTTGAGACGGATCCTGCCGACGACTGAAGGCCCGCGCCCTGAAGGGATACGGACCTTGCCCACGGCGGATTACGGCGACGCGGGCTTGAGACCCGCTGGGGACGCTGCCGGTACAGCCGGCGCCGCGCGGTTGGTTTCCAGTCCCAACTTGCCATCAACCAGCACCAGCGCCTTCAACTCGGTCGGGGTAAAGAAAACCCCCTGCGGCCGGACATTCGCCACCTGCACGCGCAGGGACATGCCATACCCCAGATCCTGGCGATAATCGCGGAAATCCTTCAGCACATCCGCCAGATCCTTGTCAAAATTGAACCGCGCCCGCTCCTGGATCGCATCCTTGAAGGTGCCATGCAACATCCAGTTGGCCGAGCGCGCCAGGAAGCTGCTGGTCGACAACTCAAAGTTCACATCCTCCAGCCGCATTTCGTTGGTTGCCAGATCCAGCACCGGTCGCCCCAACAGATAAACCTCGGCAACGATCGGTTTTTGCAGCTTCAACCCCAGCACAGCCTTGTCGCCACTACCGTAAAAACGGATGCTTTCAATCAACACCTCGCGGCCACCCGCCTCAAAAGGCTTGCCGGCCAGCTTTTCATTCAGCAGGGTATTGGCGGTCTCCAGGCCGATATCACCGCGCAGCGCCAGAAAAAAGCTTTCCTGCGGCGTGGTCAGCCGCTGGGGTTGCGGCATTGGCGGGACGGCGGTTTTCGGTTTGGGTCCGGTCACAATTTGCGGACGGGCCTGGACACTGACCGCCGTTGATACCGTGCGCCCGGTCCCCTTGATATCCGCCAGCCCCACGCCCTCGGGCTGCAGCAATAACCAGACATTCTTTTCCAGTTCGCGCGGCTCATTCAGCGCGGGCCAGGCGCGGGCAAGCATGGCTTTCAACCCGACCTGCTTCAGGCTGTCATTGATGGATTGCGACACCAGCCCCTGCACCTTGTCCCGCACAATCGGCAGGTTGAGCAACTTTTCAACCGGGAGATTGAGCTTGGTGATATTGCAGGGTTTGATCCACTTTAACTGCCAGGGATCCGGCTGCAACGCCAGGTCACCGGAAGCCGTCCAGTACAGGGATCCGGGCAGAGTGAATTCGATGCGCGGCATCTCCTCGCCCGAGACACCGCAACTGACGCCGCCCAGATTGAGTCCGGCGCTACGGATCGTTGAGTCCAGAGAAAAATCCAGCTGCGTTGTCGCCAGGAACTGCGAACCCGCCACCGTCAGCTTGACATCCCGCAAGAAGACCTGATGGGTAACGTCCGCCTTGCCTATGCCGATCGATTGCGAAGCAGTGCCGGCGGATAAGGGTTTGGGGCTGGTGCGCAAGACCTCGGCGCGCAGGGTCTCCAGATCCAGCGAGACCGGCAGGTTAATCACCGACGGCGGTACCGACGGCATCACAAAAGGGATGGGGGCGTTGGGCGGCGGCTGGATTTGCGGCGCCGAACAACCGACCAGCAAAGCCGTGCTGACGGCCAGCGCGGACCAAACGATACGCATGGGGAAGAACCTCTCGGACGCGGGGGATGAAGACATGACGGACCGGCAATTTTGCCATATCCGTCCCGCCCTGTCGCGCCGTCGGAACCGTCAGGGCTTGCCGAACGCCGGTTTCAACAGATCCAGAATGCGGCTGGCCAGGATATCCGCCTGGACATCGGGTTCATCACTGTGATGGCAAAAGGCTTGGGCAAAATTCCCTTCCAGCCACAGATGGGCAAAGCCGTGCACCACGCTCCAGGCCAGCATGCTGTAGAGAAAGACCTGATCCTTGCGCTCCGGCGGCGTCAAACTGCCCACCACCTCGGCCAGCAGGGCAAAGCAGGCATCACCGGCTTCCCGTAGCGGCGCGCTGCCCTTATCCAGGACCTCGCAACGGAACACCAGGCGGAATGCCCCCGGACGCTGGATCGCGAAGTCAATATAGGAGAGGCCGACAGCCTTGAGCCGGGCGTAGGGATTGTTGCCCGCCGCCTGCACCCGCGCCTCGCCCTGGGCGGTCATATCCCTGAAGACGGTGGCGGCATAGGCGGACAGCAAACCGGCGCGGTCCCGGAAATGATGCGCCGGCGCCGCATGCGACACCCCGGCCCGACGCGCGCAGGCGCGCAGGGTGAAGGCTTCGAGTCCTTCCTCCTCGATCAGATCACCGGCGGCCTGCAACAAGGCGCGCGCCAGGTCACCGTGGTGGTAGGGCGGACGGGGCTCCGGCAAGGCCTGAGGGAAAACGGTCATCATGGCACCTTCATGGCGAGGCAATTCTTTACACTGTAAAGTTTAGACGGATATATCCGGGATTACCAGTCGCCGGCCCGCGAGGAACAGGATTCCCTGACCCGACTCCGCCGGCTTTCCCTCAGGGCAGACATTCCTTGCGCAATCACGGTGGAGAGCGGCGCGCCGGCATTGTATTGCCCGTTCGGCTGCGTCATTATCGGCGGTCTGACACCCCCCTGAAATCATTGGCGCAAGCCACACAATCATAACAGGCACGCGATACGCTGCGTCATCCCCATCGCGTGCAAGGAGAAACCATGCCCCGTTCATCCTCGTGGCGTGTCCAACACATCGAAACCTCCGCCGGCCAATTGTTCGTGCGCTACCGCGAAGGCGTAGGCATTCCCCTGATCCTGTGGCCCTCCCTCTTTTTTGATCACTCCCTCTACCTGGGACTGACTGAGTGGCTGGACAACCAGATGATATTGCTGGATGGTCCGGGGCACGGCCGCAGTCATGACACCCCTAACTCGCTGTCATTGGCAAGCTGCGCACAGGCGCAGGAGGAAATCCTCGACAAGCTCGGCATCCAGGACGTCATTCTCGCCGGGACTTCCTGGGGCGGACTGGTGGCCATTCTGCATGCCCTGCAATCGCCCTCCCGCGTGCGCGGCCTGATCCTGGCCAACACGCCGTTCGGCATGGCCGTGCACATCCGTCTTTCCACGCGGCTGATTGTTGCCCTGACCCGGCTGATTCCAGATCATCGCCTGTTCCGGCAAGGCGTGGCGCGCGCGTTTTTTTCCCCGCAAACCAGCCGCCGTCATCCGGAAGTCATCAACAACTTTCTTTCCCAGCAGGAAACCTTCAGCAACGAAGGACTGTACACCGCCGTGCGCTCGGTCATGATTGACCGGCCGTCGCTGCTGCCGGATATCCCACGCCTGAAGGTTCCGGTCCTGGTGATTGCCGGTGAAGATGACAAGCTATACCCGCTGTCCAGCTTGAAGGAAGCCGCCGCCGCCATTCCCGACCATAACATTGAGGTAATTCCGGCCACGGGCCACGTCTCCCTGGCCGAGCGGCCGCATGAAGCCTCCAGCCGCATCCGCAAATGGCTGGCGGCGCGCTTCAGCGGCAACTATGCTGAGTCAGCCCGCCCCTGATACCCCCGTGCCGGGCCTCGGAGAACGGCAAGATGCGCATATTCATCACCGGTGGCAGCGGTTTTCTAGGGCAACGACTCATTCGCCGCCTGTGCGCCGAAGGGCATGATGTCAGCGCGCTTTCGCGCAGCGCGGAGGCCGATGTCCTGCTATCCGCCGCTGGCGCCGTGCCGGTACGGGGGTCATTGACCGACATTCTCTCCTGGGCGCGATCTCTCGATCATCAGGACATCCTGGTCCATGCCGCCTCGCCGGTCGATGTCTGGGGGCGCTGGTCCACTTTTCAGCGGGATGTCGTGGAAGCCAGCCTGCAGCTGTATCAAGTCGCCTGCCAGCACCGCGTCAAGCGCTTCATTTACATCAGCTCGGAATCGGTGCTGCAAGGCAGCTCGCCGCTGCTGGATATCGATGAAACCGCCAACTACCCCCTGGAGCCGAATTCCGTCTACGGACGCGGCAAGAAACTGGCCGAACAGGCGCTGCTGACCCATGCCGGAGCCACCACCCTGATCATCTTGCGGCCTCCCTTTATCTGGGGCGCCGGAGACCATCAGAGCGGTGCGCTGCTCGACAAGGTTCGCCAGCGGCGGTTCGTCTGGGTGGACCAGGGGGAATCGCCCATGGAAATGGTGCATGTCGATAACCTTGTTGAAGCCATCCGGCTGGCGATGAATCGCGGCATGCACAAAAGCATCTATTACGTCACGGACGACCATCCGATGACCGTCCGCCGCTTCCTGGGCACGCTGATGGAAGCCCACGGTTTGACACCCCCGCAGGCCAGCCTTCCCTCCCTGCTGGTCAGACCGTTGGCTCCCATGGTGGAGGGCTTGTGGCGATTGCTGGAGCTGTCGGGCACGCCACCGCTTTCCCGCTTCCAACTGGACTTCATCGCCCTGCCCCGCCGTTACCGCATCGACCGCATCCGCCGCGACCTCGGTTATCACCCCATTCGCAGCTTCGAGGAAGGCATGGCCGAAATCCGCGCCTATCCACCCCCCGCCTAAGCCTGTCTTAAGGCGGGTATGCTAGGATGCGCGCATTCCCCGTCCGCAACGACATTGCCATGACCCCACCCTCCCTCACCCGCTTTGCCTGGCTGTCCATCGCCGCCGCCCTGATCACCCTCAGCCTGAAAATGGTGGCCTATGCCCTGACCGGTTCGGTAGGCCTGCTGTCCGATGCCCTGGAATCGCTGGTCAACCTGGCGGCGGCGATCATGGCGC
>CAZPZK010000052.1:0-2169 GCA_964591095.1 uncultured Moraxellaceae bacterium
GTATACGGCTTGGCCCCAGCTCGGCGGTTCAAATCAGCCTGCTTCAAGATGAACTCGGCCTGCTTAACCTGAAGCTGCCAGTCAACTACCAAGTGCAGCAATGCGTTATTCTTTGACAGCAGATTCGGACTTTCGTTGACGGAGTACCCGCTTGGGCGGCACCGCACTTCAAGTCCTGCGGTTTTTCGCATCAGCAGCATCTCTACATCGGCCTGATTCCCAGGCTGCAGCGGCTTTGGCCAGCTGTGCGTATGGGCTGAATGCGGCATGCAGCAGTCATCGTCATCTTTCTCTTCATCCCCGACGGCTGGCAGCAGTGTCAGCAGCTTGGCACCAACAGGTATGTAAATCTCACCAGATGTCGACCGGATCTTTGTGCCGTTCTTGGCGTTCAGCGTCAGGCACTGGCCGTCACGGTACTTGTCGTACGCGTCGAAACCAAATGCAGTGTTGGCGTCGCGTACGATAGAAGGTTGCTGCACTGTGCGGTACGTACCCTCACAGTAGTCGTCGACATTGATCTCGTACCGCGGCATACCGTTGGTATTGCTGACCTCTTTTTCAACCGTGAATGGCACAGTCGCAGTACGATTCTGGCCGACAAGCATGTAGCGACCCTTGCCTGGCGACAGCGAGCTGGCGTCTGGCAGCGTGTCCAGCCACTTCTCCCACGCGTGCGCGGTCCCTTCAATCATCTTGCCGGGTTCGCCTTCGTCAAAGCCGGCTACCCAGATGTGTCGCTTTGGAAGATTGGCCCACTGTTTCTTACCCTCTTCAAGCGTCACGACGACACAGAAGTCTTCGTGTCCGGAGAGCCCGCACGGTGCCAGTATGACTAAGCACTTCTGAAAGCCGTGCGGCTTTGTCAGCACTTGGTAGATACCGGTTTCATGTGGATTGGCCAGAGTCTGCTTGCCTGTAACGTTGACAGCTACCGACATTTCATCGCCGTTACGCTGATCTTGAATCAGCAGCCCGTCGTTGAACAATGCAGCGCGATCTTCTTCTGAGAGCTGGTCAACCTCGCCGGGCTGCGTGGACTCTCTGGTAATGATCTTCAGCTCATTCTTGTGAATCGGGCCGTCGTCAGTGTCAGCGGCCAGCTTGGACAGGATGGACTGCTGTGCGAACTGCTGCTCCTGCTTGCGGAGCGTGTCTACCTGGTGCTGTGCATCAAGTATGGATGTCGTTTCCATCCGGGCTGCAGCTGTTTTCAATGCGGTGCGAAGCAACTCCAAGCCGTGGTACTCTTCGAAAGCCGTTGCGACTTCGATGTCGTCGCTGATGGCCATGGCAGCGGCCTTCAGCATTGGGAGTGGGGCCTGCTGTAGAAAATGCTCCAGTGACAGCCGCGTATTACAGTGCTCTGCGAACGCGTCGACCGCAGTCTTGATGCTGGTCGTCGCCAAGTGTCCGAGTACCGGCAGGAATGCATGCACGCACGACGCGTATTTCGTTGGCGAGATCACCATACGCGTCAGATCTGGCTGGCGTACCCCTTTGGAATACAGATTCCGGGTTGTTCCGGTGCCCAGCATATGGGGTTTTCGCTGAAACAGATAATTCAGCCAATTCTCCTGCAGTGGAATGAACATATCCTGCTCAACCACATATAGCAGTTCGTGACCATTGAGTTCACCGTTCAGGAAGAACACAGGCGCATACAGCGTCTGAGAGCCCACCTTAAACGCCATGATCCCGATGGCCTTCTTCTTGTCTTCGGTGGAATCCAGCAGCTGGAATCCCAGCTCATGATCCAGCAGCGACGGCGCACGATTTCGCAGATATGCGTGGGCAATACTGGAGAACGCCTGCTCGAAGCTGGCCTCATCTGTACTACCGGTATCCGCCAGCTTAAGTGCAGCAGACTTGATCTGCTTATCGTTCAGCCGCGGCCCACGCAATGATCTGGTTGCAACCATGAAATTTCATCCCTGACTCGGACATCGCACATAATGAATAAAATACTAAGAGATCCGCCACATAATTGCGAGAGAGACCATCTTTACACAAGCCTCAGTCCAGCAAACTGGTGATCTTTGGTTTCGTCGTGAGGTCCACCGGCGTCCTGCCGATGTCTGCTGGATTCCAACCCTTCATGATCTTTGCTGCACCAAATGTCGGGCTACTCGCCAGTGATGGTACGTAGCTGGTGCTGTCGTTATCAGA
>CAZPZK010000052.1:2179-12347 GCA_964591095.1 uncultured Moraxellaceae bacterium
CCACGCCTGGCCGCCTCTAACACGCTGCTCTGCTGGTACGATCCCAGCATCTTAGTCTGCCAGTCCGGATCGTGTGCCGTATTCATCATTGCCCGAACCATCTCTGGCTCAAACGGTGGGGCGTCGCGGTGTGCGTAGATGGACTTAACGCCGTACTGATCCAGCTTCTGTACCATGGATGGTCGGATCTTCGTACCAACGGAGTAATGCAGGATCGGCTTTTCAAGATAGTGCCCCACCAATGATTTTGCTGGTGCAACCATGTAGCCTGCGCGTGGCGACCATTGGGATTCAAGCGTCTGGTACGGCACCACATCGTCAGGACCCCAGTCGCCCACTTCGTCTGTAAGCCGGACGTGATTCAGTAGGCCGCGAGCGAGTAGCTCTACGTTACGGCGGTGAGCCCCAATCTGCGAGTTCTTCAATACCTTGCGGAAAGAGTCAATGAAGTACCTTCGCCCCTCGCCAACACCTTTATGCCGTACGATCTCTGCGGGGTTCGGTATCCCTTCGGTGATGGTGTCGCCGGCTTCTACAGTATCGCCCTTCTGCACGGTCAGCTTCGCGCCGCGTGGTATGTAGTGCTGCTGGCCGCCAACTGTCATGTAATGGCCGCCTTGTGGTGCTTCCACAATGTGCTCGACTCTACCGTCCATCTGACTGTGGACTGCCCCACCTGGAAATATCTCTGGGGCCTGCACCATGGCATTGATTGCAGCAAACCCGCCGATACCACCCGCAGAGGCGCCGGCCACGCCACCCGAGTGCTTCGAGCTTATTTGAGACTGGGTTAACGGCTCGCTGACGGCATGGGCTCCGGCCAATCCGATCATATCGCCACGTGGCGGTAAACCGCCTTTCTCGCGATAACCGGCGTCTCTCGCATACACGCCGCCGTCGTCTGGACCACCTACAGCTGAACTTCGCACCAGTATATTAGCATGGCCAGCAGATCTTAGCTCCTTCAGAATCTTCGGTGTAAGTACCGTGTTTCTGCCATACCCGCCGACAGGATGGGCAAGTAGCGACCCCTCGTTATCTGCGTCATCAGTTGAGACTTCCAGCCCTCGCGGCTGGGACTCGTCATACGGTGAATCTGAGTCCTGCGCCGTTACAAGTAACCGATGTACGGCTTGGCTCATTTGTTTGGAGTTGCTAACAATTGCTCCGTTTGCGAGCACGAACAAGTGGTCCGGATGATCTACCTCCAAATCCATAGTGTGCCCGTGCCCGATTAAATCTCCTGTCAGCATCGCAGCGTATTGCGGGGCCTCGCCAGCAGTCTCCGCACCAATAACCAACCGCGATACAGACTGCATTGCACCGACAGGCAGTACGACATTCTCTGTTAGCCCGTAAACCGCTGTAAGCACCCTATGTGTTGCTGTGCTCTTAATGTCCACATACACAGGACTATCAACCGGAGACGCGTCCAGCCGAAACCTATATGCCCACAGCTCCCGGTCACCATTGTTGAATACTGCTGTAACGCGTACCGGGAAGGTCATACCCTGCATGTCGGCTCCGAGTACCCAGTCTCCGACAACAATGTCTTTGATTTTTTTGATACTGAAGTCTGCCATTCGCACTTCTGTATTTTCACACAAACACAGAAATCCGGCATCGCCGGTTGCCTTCTTCAAGTCCAGCGTACCTTTACGAGCACCGAACGCTCCGGCAAAGTGCTCTGCAGGGCTCAACCCCATAGCATAGTTGCGAAGGATAGGGATCGGTACAGGTCGGCCGCGGTGGTCTTCGTACAGCAGGTCAGCCCCAATCAAGCTGTTGACGTTGGTCTGACTTCCGCGAGCCCCAGACACTGCCTGCAGGGCTAACGGGTTGTTTGCGGCCACTGCTTCTTTGAAGACGTCGCCCGGAAGTGCCTGCTGATACTTGCCAACAGTCTCGAGTACTGCTGCGTCAGTCTGATCCGGGGTTAGACTTCTGTTGCTGTAAACCTGCTGCAGATCTCTGGCCAGATTGATTCTAGCAATCTTCGCCGCTTGGGTTTGTCGCAGCGATTCCAAGCCTACACCGAAACCGCCACTATGGTAGGCCACCTTACGGCCGACGTCTGACAGGTTCTTGGCAATCTCCGCATACTTTTCGGGATACTTACGCGCAACGGTATCCAACAGCTGCTGGACGCCCTTCTTATCCAGCACACGATTATGGTCTCGCAAATCCTCAGGCAACGATTGATTAATCAAAAGTTGACCCATTGTAGTGGAAAGTGCCATCGCTAATCGAACCGTACAGAAGAGATCTTTTTTTGCTCCGGCTGCGTCACATAGATCGTACGACGTACACCGGCCAGATCCAGTAGCTGCTGAAAATCGCTCTGCCCTGCTGTAGACGCCAGAATCACGTGGCTGTTGTGTTGAATCGCAACAGCCACCGGTGTTCCAGCAAAATCTTCAATCACTACGGTGTCGGCTTCGATAACCTGCACCTCTGTTAGTGACCGCTGCAATCTGACTTTCATTTGGATTGGATCCGACTTCTGAGGATTGCAGCTGTCGCCGCGATGTTGTTCTGCATTCTAGCTGCCGGTTTTACTGGAGGCTGCTGGTACTGTGGCTGGGCTGGGAACTCTTCAGCAGTCTTCAGAATGTCGGTAGTAATACCGCGGCCAACAATGTTTCCGAGTAGCGCTGCAATATCCATCGCCTGCTTTTCAGCTCCGCCACCACCGCCACCACCGCCACCACCACCGCCAGGATTAAATGCCTGCAATGCTTCAATCGGATTGATACCTGTACCGTTATCCTGCCCGCCTTGCTGACCTCCGGCGGCAGCTCCTGGGTCTTGTGTCCCACCGGGTACTGCCGCTTCTGCTACAGGTACAGGAGATCCGGGAGGTGTAACCAGTGCTCCGGCTGGCAGTGACACATTCATTGCGTTCATGATCGCCGTGAGCTGTTGCTGCATATTGTACAACCGGAAATCCACCTGATTGATTCGGTCTTCAGGTTTCATTTTTGGTGGGGCGGCTGGCATACCCGGCGCCGCTGGTGCCGCCGGAGGCATTGCGGCACCAGCAGCCGGATCAGGGGGTGCCATTGGCGCAGCCCCTGCCGAAGGCGGAGCACCGCCCATCATAGCAGGATCCATCGGAGGTGCGGCACCCATCATGGACGGGTCCATTGGAGGAGCCCCGCCCATCATGGCAGGGTCCATTGGCGGCGCGCCGCCCATCATCGAAGGATCGCCAGCTGGGGGTGGCGGTGGAACTACAGCGGACTTCTGCATCTGTAACGATTCAGCGACCTTTGTACGAGCAAGTTGAAGTAGTGTTGGGTTAATCGACATTCTCAGGACTCCAAAATTTGAATACGCCGGTCAAACCCCAGCTTACCCGAACGGAAGGCACGAATCGCGTCTGCGGCTGTGGCGAATACTGCTGGCGGTGTTTCAGTATCGCTATTTTTTGATGCTTGGTACAGTCCAGCCACATATTCTTGTGACGGCACGTTCATATCCGCCTTGAAGTTCGCTGTCGAGAACAGGTTCACAGACGGCAACATCTTCTGCAGTGCTTCCTGCTTAGCCTCGTCTGTCGTGAGTGCGCGGAAATTCATCTGATCCCCATCGTAGTCTGCGCCAAACCCCTTGTTTACCAAAGGGTTCATCTTTATCGCACTCCCCTTAATTAACTTTGGCCTAAATGCCATGGTCCCATAACGATGCAGGGTTGGGGCTCGACTCAGGACGACAACGCCTTCGTCCATTTCCTTCTGAAGATACTGTTTGGCGGCTGGAAGCTGATCTTTTACGGACTGCACAGCTTTTTGGCGGCTGACGCCTGCCCGGACCATACGACGTACAACAGCAGGCCCGAAGACATCCCATGCGGCTGTTTCAGGAATACCGGTCTCGTCGAGTGTCAGGTTCGGGTCTGGTGCGATTACACCGCGGCCGACCATGTCTACGGTAGAGCTGAGCAGCTTGCGGTTCATGACCCCATATTTGGGTGAGCTGCCGAAGACAGACTTGAGGATCCCTTTGACGCCGCGTTCCTGGTTCTTGATGCCTACAGGATCGCCCAGACCTGTTACGGCTTTGAATGCGTTGTAGACAGCAGCCTGCTCGTCACCGAGTGCGTCAGGGTCTAGCTGATCAGCCAGCTCTTTGTGCATTTGGTTGAGCTGGAACAGATCCTTGTAGAGATAGTTGGGATCAGCGACCAGTGGGAGCTTCTTGGCGCCCATGACACTGACAGGCCTGAAAGCTGGTGGCAGTACAGGGACCTTGTCCAGCATCCAGTCCTTGGGATGGGTACCAAGCCGTGCACAGGTTTTGAGATAGCCCAGCTTGCGGACAGCTTTGTCTCTAAGGGTCTTCTTCCCGGACTTGATGTCTGCTCTGGCGTTCTCAAGGGCTCTGGGGAGATTGATGGCCTCGAGAGCTGCACCGATTGCTGCAGCACCTGTCTTGCCGTTGAGCGTCTCTTTGCCGCCAATGACATCCTGCAGCTTCTTCTGGGTCAATCCGAGGATGTGCCGGATTGGTTCTTCCATGACGGGGTTGGGGAGAGGTTGATGGAGTCTGATGAATGCCCACTTATTGCCACCACCTGACGTGCCGCCATGACCGCCAGTTAACGTGGGGTCGAACAGTCCGCCCTTCATGGGCTCCATGTTCTTCCAGTTGACAGTCTCAGCGTTCTGCAGCTCCCTGTCGCCGACGAGTTCGTCTACGCTCTTGTTTGTCATCGCCATGATGTGCGAGCGTTCGCCCTGTCGCACTACGTTAATACCAGACGCACGGAGCTGATTCACGAACTTGTTATAAACGAACGGGACCTTCGGAGTCTCGGGCTTGTACCCGGACATGTATCTCGCCCAATACTCTGGCGACGACTGCCCCTTGATGCGCATGTCCTCATTCATGACTGCAAGGGCACCGTGTGAAAGCAGTGCGTTCTGCTCGAGCATGCCCACGCGTTTAGACTTGCCGCCTTCCTGGCCGCCTTTCTGTGGTGCACCTTCCGCGTCATACGCCCCGAGACCGCGACCCTGAATCTTGTCGTCGGCCATGTGGTGCAGCTTCATGAACCAGCGATTACCGACAGGTACGCCCTTCACCTTGCGGCCGTCGGCGAGCGTAACAGTCTCAGTGTCGGACATGTTGTGTTCTTTGAGTTTGGCGAGTGCCATCTCAACCAAGTCCTGCGAGTTCTGGAAGTCCGGCATCCGGAATGGCTTGCCAGTTTTGGCTGCAATTTTACCCAGCGCAGCCTCAATCATCTGCATCGGATTCGTGCGACTTGTGAGCCCGAGCGGGTTGAGGAGAACTTCCATCGGCTTGCCGTCTTCGCCGACGGGCATCTGATCGTCTGGAATAATGCGTGAAATGATCCCCTTGTCGCCCACGCGACCAGCCAGCTTATCGGCAGCCTGCATAGAAGCGTACGACTTCACTACCACCGCCGGCCCTTTGGCGGTCTGGACCACGTCGGTGACGATCCCCGGGCTGTGATGCTCCCACGTGATCGATTTGTCGCTGAAGCTGGTGCGGCTACGTACGAGCGACTTCTTGTTCCGCTCACGTTCTGACGCGATCAGGATCATCGGGTCGCCGAAGTGCAGCGTCTCGCCCTGCTTCACAACGCCCGAGTCATCGAACTTGTCCAGCTGCTTCTTCGTGTACTGCGAAGGAAACATGCTGATGAATGCCTTCTTGCCCTGATGGTCGCCCGGCTCCCATTCGTGCTGGTGCTGATATGCGTGCTGCGAACGCATGCGCTTACTGAAAGACTCCGAGATGCTGATCGCGTCTTCGTAGTTGTAGCCCTCGTCTGGCAGGTAGGCCACGCGAGCATTCATGCCGAGTGCCGTGGTGCCCTCGTGATCCGTGTAGTTGGATCGGGCCAGCAGGTCGCCCTGCTTGAAAGTCTGCCCCGGTCGCACGGTCGGCGTCTGGTGGATTAGGGTCTTACGATTCATAGGGTGGTTGACGTAGAGCTCATGCGTCTCTTTCGTGCCGTCTTCGTACCGGACCTCAACAGCTTCGGGTGTCACCTTCGTAACAACGCCACCCTGCGGCGATCGCAGGGCTCCCATGTGCGTGCCGTACTCTTGTTCGAAGCTGCGATCCACCTGGCCCGGGATGCCCGATTGCACGAGCGGGGCCTCGGCATTCTCCAGCGGCAAGGCCTGTGTCAGGAACCGCGATCCCATCACCGATCGCTGACCTTTTACTGAACTCTTGAACGGTATTAAGTTCCCGAGCGGGGAGAAACTCGACTCGGTGTCTGGCAGCTCATAGTCAACAGCTTCGCGTGGCACAGTACGGATCTTGCCGTTCTGCAGTACGTTCACATACAGCTTGCCGGATTGAAGCTCGCCCGAGAACGCCAGCGTGCCGTCTGCGATGTCATTGGCCGACTTGACTTCCGTCAGGCCGCTCTTCGCGTTAATGACCTTCGTGTAGAGCCGGCCGTCGCTGCCCTTCATGGCGTTGCGGGCCAGTCGTACGTCGATACCGGCCGAGAGACTTTCGGGCGTGCGGAGGTAGTCGATCAGTCCCAGCTGAGAGGGGTTAACGGAACGACTGTTGCCCAACCATAGTCCCACGTGCTTGTTTCGGCGTGTCAGCAGCAGCCCGCCGGGCACTTCAGCACAGTAAACATTGCCCGCGTATTCCTGAATAAAGTAGTTGTCATATGCTGGCGTTGATGTCGCACCCTGATACTGGCTAAGCAACTCACGACACGTATGCGCATCATTCCTGATGGTAATAGTGCGACCACGATGCTCTTTACTTCCTCGTCGTGTCGATGTGTGCTCACGCGTAGCTGTGCCGAGTGAAAGCATCAGCCGACTGATGCCTCGCATCAGCTGCAGGCTATTAGAGCAGTATGTCCGCACGCCATTGGTTTTTTGCGATCCGTTACCAAGACACGCTGCCTCCAACAGGCGGCGACGCGACTCTGCGGACCAAGTAAAGCACTCTTCCGGTAGCCTCTTGTTCAACTCGCCGATACCGCACTGCTCAAACCAGCGACCAAGCTGCTTACTTGTAAAAATGAATCGCCGCTCGTGAAACGAGAATGAAATACCCATTCGCGTTAGTAATGCTGAGATTCTCTCCACGCGGTCCGGGTGAGACTCAGGCCCTTGTAGCAGTGTTATCTGATACTTGGACTCAACTCGCAGCATGTGGCGATTAATGCTGCCTTCTGCAACATACCATCCAACTAGCTCTGCCCAATCGTTGAAGTCAAACGCGTACTGCACACGTGCCCCATCTACGCACGGTACAGTAAAGATAAGCGGATTTCTGCCAGCAGCCGGTAAGTGTGTTATTTCAAATTCTCTGGCCCGCCTGTGTACTTCTGCCGCCGACGCAAACCCCCATGGAGCAAACCCACAGCGTCGCACCGAGGAGCCTCCACGATATTTTCTGCACCACATCCGATGATTTGGTGTTACCAGATAGCTGATCGTGCGAGTCTGTAGTCCGTACATCCTGCCGACATATTCACCGCAGAACAGCCGTGAGGCTGCATGGAATTCAAGGCGATCGTTGACCTTGCACGCGAACTTTGTAGTTATTGAAACTTCAGGCCACGGCACCCACCCCTCGCTGGTGAATACCTCTGTGTCGGCAGAGTGACATTCCATCGGTATTGCTGAAGCATCCTGAATACCGCCTTCGCCTCTTCGTGTGACGCGAGACTGGTGGTCAAGGATTTCGGCTGTGTTGATTTCTTCCAACGCCTGTCCGAGACCTGACATTGTGAGCGTACTTTGCAGTGCATTGGTGAGTACTCCCGCTGGGATATGATCAATGCCGCGGCGTGCGGTGGATTTCCACAGCAGGTTGCGGGCAATGTTCTTCGCCTTCGTGATTCTCTCTGCAAACAAATCTTCCGGACCCATCAGACTCTGATAGGCCATGGAGTCACGGTCGTCTGGTTCCTGCTCACCGCGAGACACTGCCAGCAGCTTGCGGGTTGTGGCCAGGATGGAATCCGGACCGACCCGCGTGAATGCCTGGCCCAGCGTTCGCTTCGTGACGTCTGGATCCAGCTCCATCTGCTGGAATGCTTCTGCGACTGACTTCGCCTGAGCTTCAGGGTCTGTGTCGGTTCCTGTGGACCGTACTCGCTCGTACAGCTTCTTGAGGGCCTGCGGATCTGACTTCTGCTGATTCACGGCCGCCAGGTCGCCCCAGCTTTCGCGGAGCTGCTTGTCTGTGACGCCCATGGTCTTCAGCAGCGGAACCAGCGGGATACGGGCTTGGCCGATCTTGATGCGGAAGATGCCTGTCGCTGGATCCAGGAACAGCTTGTGGGCTCGGCCGGACTTCACATTGACGTGAGCCTCGATCTCGCCGTTCTCTTGTTGGCGTGTGTAGATACCCGGGCGCAGCCGCATTTGATGGGCCAGGCTGTACTCTGAGCCGTTGACAATGAAGGTCCCGCGCTCCGTCATGTGCGGCACGCGGGCCAGCAGGGCTCGCTTTCTGGAGACCTCCGCACCAGTTGGGTCGGTCAGTACCCAGTCGCCGCGCAAAGATCTGCCCAGTGTTGACCCAGAAAGAATCGCCTTCTTCTGCTCAGCTTTGGTGAAGTTGTCTCGGCCATCGTAGTCTACGTTTTGGAGTCCCAGTGTGTACTGGTTGTTTGTGGCTGGGGCAAACGCACGGGCCGCGTTCAGGACGCTGTCATAGATTGCTTTTCTGGTACCGATGGAGTCACCAAATCTGCGATGGGTGACTTGTGGCGTGACAGGCACGGCGCCCGGCATCGCTGACGGTGTTAATAGGCTTGAGGCTGCTGGTGGATTGACGAGCGTAGGCTGGGCCGCCGCAGGCATATCGACTGCCGGTGTCTGCGGTACAGCTGGCGACGTGCCAAAGATCGACCCGATATCCATAAGTCGCTTTCAACTCACACTACAGTAACTACTCGTCTTCATTCATGAGCTGCGGCGTCAGCACATTTGGAACACCGCGTCGCTGCCGCGATCGTCGCTTCAGTGCTTCCTGCATGACAGCTTCCGGATTTGTTTTCAGCGACCTGTCGTACATGTATTTGCCAGCTGCAGCACCAGTACCGAGCATAGCAGCGGTACCGAGACCCTTGAGTGAGTTCCAGCCTTCACTCGCATTATTCCCCAATGCTCCGTTGGTGCCAGCTGCGGCAGCACTGCCGTATAGGTTTTTGGGGTCCAGCCCGATCATGCTCAGTGGTGGAGCGGACATGATTTTGTCCAGCCACGTTTCTGCCGTCTTACCGAACAGTGCGTCGATGCCATCAGTGATCTCTTTGGCCTCAGCAGTTTTACCGAGTGCCACACTCTGGTACTGCTTAGCAAGTGATGCTTCGTATTCTTTCTTGGCTGCATCCAGATCTGCGGCCTGCTCAGACTGTCGAAATTTGTTGAACAGGCCGCGAATACCTTTGTAGGCTCCGACAGCGGGCAGAATAGTCGCAGCGGCCGTTAGTGGGATGCTGCTACCCGTCAGCACATTGGCATTGTCTGGCTCTGGCAGCATGCCAGCAATACCCTCGCCAGGGATCGGGCTTGGATAATCCGTGGCCCCGGCAAACTTGTACGCCGGCTTTGCTGGCTGCTGTAGCTCATCATCTTCTGCTGGTGCAGACAGCTTGGCAGGATCAATAACAGAAAGCTGTGTGGGTACATTGCTACCAGATCCTAGCGGCAGCTGCGGTGTCCGCAGCATGCGTCCAAGACCTCTGGCGACGCCATACGCGGCACCAGCGCCACCACTAACAAGGCCGAGCTTTGCGAGGTTTGCCAAGAGCTCTCGCTGCCCTGGTGTTGCAGCCTCTTTTGTATTCGCCGCCATGTATGCGGCTCTAGCCGAGCGGATTGCCTGATTTTCCATTTACCGTCTCTCCGTAGATCTGACCCCACTCCAGCCAGACAATTAAACCCATGTTAGCATCAGACCAGCGGTCGTATCGCACATATTCGACATACAATCCGTTACAGATTTTGTCTCGTATGCGATCAAATGCATGCTTGTCTTCCGGTTCCCAGAGCTTGAAGGCCCTGGAGTGAAAGTCAATTGCATGGGCGACTTGATCTTCAAACTCGTCGCCACGCAGTAACGGCGCTACATCTCCGCGAAAGGGGAAGCCGTTAGCCGTACCCGGCCAGTGCAGATTCCCCCTGTGCTCACTATCTATACC
>CAZPZK010000053.1:0-501 GCA_964591095.1 uncultured Moraxellaceae bacterium
GGAGTAACCAGCAGGCAGGCGTCAGCGCCAAGTTCCTTGGCGGAACGTGTCAGCTCGATGGCTTCGCGGGTGGAGTTGGCGCCGGTGCCGGCAATGACCGGAATGCGTCCGCTGGCGGTTTCAACCACGAAACGGATGACATCGCAATGCTCGTTGACATCCAGCGTGGCGGATTCACCGGTGGTGCCGACGGCCACAATGGCATGGGTGCCTTCTGCAATATGCCATTCCACCAAAGCCTTGAGGGCGGGCCAGTCAATCGCACCGTCCGGGTGCATGGGAGTGACGAGCGCCACAAGACTGCCGGTAATCATGCCGATTCTCCACTATCACGAAAAGCGATAATGGTAGCCGCAGGCTTGCCGTGATGACAAGACAAACAGCATGCCTCTCGCGCCGCGACTATAACTAAGCACCAAAAACAAAAAGCCGACTTAAATGTCGGCTTTCAAAAATCTGGAGCGGGAAACGAGACTCGAACTCGCGACCCCGACCTTGGCA